>JAWKTX010000010.1:0-257500 GCA_041398825.1 Planctomycetaceae bacterium
TGTTTCGGAAAGCACGGCACACAGCAATCCCCGTCAAGGAAAACTGTGTGCCGTGTTTTTCTTTGCGCTGGCTGTGGCCTCAGGTTGACTCGTGAGGCATCAAGAAACCTATGGCATCACGTGGACCATCATCAGGTCGTGCGATTCGCCCAGCCAGTTGGTGTGACCGACGGTGACAATCTTGCTGCCGCTCTTCAGTACGCCATTATGATGGCCCCAGTCTTTGACAAGTTGTAGCAAAGCGTCAGCCGATTGATTGACTTCGGTATTGAGGATAGGAGTGACACCCCAGTAGAGGCACATTCGACGAGCAATTGCTTCATGATCTGTCACTGCCAGAATAGGGACCCCACCGCGATGACGGGAAAGTGCGAGAGCCGTTCTTCCAGTGACAGTCGCAACAACAATGAGATCTGCTTTCAGGTATTCTGCGGCAGCAATTGCGCCTCGGGTTACCGCTTCGGTGATGGGCCGCGCTCGTCGTGCTTCTTCGCCGGCAAAATCCGGAAGGTCCATGACAGGAACCAGTGGCTCGGCTTCCGAAGCAATCCTGTCCATCATTCGGACGCATTGCACCGGATGCAGGCCAATGGCCGTTTCGCCGGACAACATGACAGCATCTGTGCCGTCAATCACAGCATTAGCAACGTCCGTGACTTCCGCTCGCGTAGGCAGGTCATTGGTCTGCATGCTGTCGAGCATCTGCGTCGCGGTGATTACCGGAATTCGAAAGTGATTGCATCTGCGGATAATATGTTTCTGCAACACGGGGACCCGACTAATTTCCGCTTCCACCCCCAGATCGCCTCGGGCGACCATCACGGCGTCAGTGGCGTGTAGAATATTATCCAGGTCATCGATTGCCTCTGTCTTTTCAATCTTTGCGACAATCAGCGGTGTGACAGTTGGTTTGTGTGCCGCAATCAGCTGATGGAGAAGTTTGATGTCTTCTGACTGCCGCACGAAGCTCAAGCCAATGAAATCCAGGTGATGCTGTAACGCCCATTCCAGGTCAGCTCGATCTTTTTCAGTCACACTGGGAGTGCTGAGTGCGACGCCCGGCAGATTCACGCCCTGCCGACTTCTGATTTTTCCGCTTTGTGTAACGATGCACCGGATGTGGCCTGCGTCTGCAGACTTTTCAATGACCACCATCGCCACTGTGCCATCTGCAAGCAGAATTCGGTCACCAGGGGCGACGTCATCGATGAGCGGTTCGTATGTGCATGTCAGCTGGTCTGGTTCTGACGAAATGTCGCCACGCACAAACGAAAAGGTCGCACCTTCTTGGCAGTGAACTTCGCCCCCGGGAATTTCTCCAAGCCGGATTTTGGGGCCTGAAAGATCACCAAGGATCCCGATCGGACACGACAGTTCAAGCGAGACCTGTCTGATCTTCCTGACCAGTTCACTTAACCATTCGTATTGGCCATGAGCGAAGTTCAGTCGAAAGATATCAACACCTGACGCTACCAGTTGACGCAGGATATCGACCGATTCACAGGCGGGGCCGACCGTGGCGATGATGCGAGTCTTCACAATCTTCTGGCGGCTCACTGAATGACTTCCCTGAACCGACATAATAGACTCTCCTGAGAATCGCCGCGTGGGTTGCCATCCATGCGGCTAAAGGTGAATTGGGATAAATCGCTCAAATTCCCCTGGACCGGCCTTTGCTGTGGGCTCAAGCCATGGGATTGCCTGTTCACTCTTGATCCAGCTATCAATAGCAGAGCGAAACTGTCGCGTGATGGAAAACAGCACGTCGCGTTCGACGGTGCCTTCCGCTTCTATATTCGGCAGGTTAGCCACTCGACCGTGAAGGCGTCCGCCGGGATCACGTCTCAGGATGACTATGCAGTTGAACACCGGTACGGATGAAGAGCCTCCGCAGGAAGATTCCGGAAGAATTGGTTGTTGTTCGCTTGCGGACATCGTTTCATTCAGATGTGAACTACGGGGAATCACGAAGACTGCGGGGTGAGACAATCGATGACTCACGCGGAAGTCTAGTCAGTTCATTGGTGAGGCGTCCAGACGTTCGGACCGTCGCTTCAGGATGATTTCCGGTTCGTCGATCCTGTCGCGGATTCCAGGAACGAACATGATGGAGACCTCTCGTACGTTAACACCTGGAATGCACAACGGGTAAAATACCCGCAGGTCTGTTTCCGTTAACAAATGAAGAGTGCCATGCCAGTCGACAAGTCCAGCGCGCGAATTCGCCAGATGTTCAGCGAAATTGCAGGTCGCTATGACTTCATGAATCATTTCCTGTCCGGTGGCACCGACATCTACTGGCGCTGGCGAACTGTGCGTTTGGCTGGTCCGTTTAACCAGAGTCCGTTACTGGATGTTTGTACGGGAACGGGAGATCTGGCATTTGCATTCCGGAAGAAAATCGACGGCGGAGCACCAGTGCTCGGTACGGATTTCACACACGGAATGCTTCAACTGGCTGAGAAAAAACGGCAGCAACGGAACGTCGTCTTCATGGAAGCCGATACACTGGCGCTGCCTTTCTCAGACGACACGTTTCAGGCCGTGTCTGTTGCCTTTGGACTTCGGAACGTCTCCAGCACGATCGGTGGACTCAAGGAGATGACTCGCGTTTGCGAACCCGGTGGAAAGGTGCTTGTGCTCGAGTTCTCGCTGCCGAACAACAAGCTGCTGAGTCGCATCTACCAGTGGTACTTCAGAAACATACTTCCGCGACTCGGTCAATTGCTCGTGCGGAATCGTCAGGCGGCTTACGAATATCTGCCGCAATCTGTATCTGAGTTTCCATCAGGGTCTCAGTTAACCGACTTGATGGAAGAGGCTGGTCTCGAACGGGCTAGTTTCGTGCCGCTCACGGGCGGTATTGCGACGGTGTATGTCGGCTACAAACCGGAAAAACCGGAACAGTAAATCTATACCATACCGGCAAATTCAAAACTTTGTCTTTGACATCTCTGCAATTGACTCTGGTCGGCCCGGTTTTCATCCTCAGAAGCGTTGAACGTTTCTTACTCTCAATGAGGATTTACGCCATGCCTGACTTTTCCCCTCGACGATTCCTGACGGCCATTGCCATCGTCACTTTCAGCGTGCCAGCATTCGCTGAAGAGATTCCGGTTACAGAAAACTGGTCGATTGATATTTCACCGGCCGTCAACCAGATGCCAGTCCCCATGATGACTCCCGTTGCACCAGCGTCCGTCAATCCGGGCGAAGTTGTGTCCGGAAGTCCCATTGTTGATCCTGCCGATTACAAACGAATCTTCAGGTCAATCCCATTCAATCGTGCGGAATACAATGCCAACCCTTCGTATCGACACGATGCGACCATGGAGATTCTCACTGGCATTGGCCGTCATCAAACGATCGTCAAACACACCAATTACCGACCTCCGCGTCCGGCGCCTCCAGTCGCTACTGCCCCTTACCGCTACAATCAGGCTGGCAGCGGACTGAATTACTTCTTCTACTGGAATCCACGCCGATACTGATGTTCGGCATTCTGTTGGTTTCGTAAGCAGCAATCGCATATGCTGCCGAAAGTCAGACACGACCGTAATGAGCCCTTCTCGAAAGGGCTCGTTGTCGTTTGTTACTTTCAGTTTGAAACCAGTGAAGGTTGGAGAGTTGGCAATGGCCGACGGCACTCAGGGTGGACAGTTTCCGGGTATTCGTATGCGAAGGAATCGCAGAACCGAATGGTCTCGGCGGTTGGTCCGGGAAACCTCTTTACAGGTCAGCGATTTGATCTGGCCAACATTTATTATCGAAGGAGATAATCGATCGGAGCCAGTGGCGTCGATGCCCGGTGTGGAGCGTTACACGATCGATCGGTTCGTTGAGCAGGTTGCACGTGCGGCAGATCTCGGCATCCCTGCAATTGCCATCTTTCCGGTGACTCCTGCCGGGAGAAAATCGTTTGATGGCGATGAGGCGACCAACCCTCAAAACCTGATTTGCTCTGCGATGAGAGCCGTTCGAAATGCGGGCATTGAAATTGGACTGATTGCTGACGTGGCTCTCGACCCCTACACCACGCATGGTCAGGACGGGCTTGTTCGCAATGACTACGTCGTCAATGATGAAACACTCGAGGTTCTTTGCCGGCAATCGGTCGTTCAGGCTCAGGCAGGCTGCGACATCATTGCACCCTCCGACATGATGGATGGTCGCGTTGCTGCAATCCGTTCCGCTCTTGATGAAGCAGGATTCTTCCACGTCCAGATCATGTCGTATTCCGCGAAATATGCATCCGCATTCTACGGGCCATTTCGAGACGCCGTCGGTTCTGCGAAGAATCTTGGAACCGGCGACAAGCGAACCTACCAGATGGATCCGGCGAATACCGACGAAGCGATGCGAGAGGTCGCGCTGGATATCGGCGAAGGTGCAGACATGGTGATGGTAAAACCCGGAATGCCCTATCTGGATATTGTGCAGCGTGTAAAGTCTACATTCGGGATACCGACATTTGCTTATCAGGTCAGTGGCGAGTACTCGATGATTGCTGGCGCTGCCGCCAACGGCTGGCTGAATCGCGAGTCGGCCATGTTGGAAAGCCTGCAGTGTTTCAAGCGAGCCGGGGCTGATGGCGTCCTGACCTACTTTGCTCTGGATGTTGCAGAGTTGATTGGGCGATAAGCAACCAACTGCGGCCGGACAGGACTATGACAGCTGCAGTCAGGATCACCTTGCGGAGCAAACTGCCGTTCCTGATGAAACACGACTTCTGTTAATGCGACGCCAGTACTTCTGACTTTGCGGCAAAATCTGTGGCACGCACGACGTCGACAGTTTCAATACAAGCGGTGACGTTGTGTGTCGCAAGGATCTCGTTTTGAAGCCAGACAAGAATTGCATCTGCCACACGATGCGTCGCAACGACCTCTATTCGTACACACGCAGACTTCGTGTCATGACCGCGTTCGAGATCATGTCGCCCCGCGCCCTGACACGGGATTGTGTTGTAACCCGATGCGCCACAATTGACGATCCCGGCTTCCAGGGTGTCTTCCAGAGATGCATCAGCGACAATGGTCAGACGGCGCACGGATGCAAGCCCGCGACGCCGTGTCGCCAGGAAATTGGATGAAACGGGCTGCAGAGTATCCAGTCCCCGAATTTCAAACTTCAGGCCTTCCTGTTCAAAGTCATCTCGTACTTCTTCCAGTTTCTCCATCACGCTGTGATCAACCAGTGTTGTATTCGAAATGTCTACGATCAGATTTCGTTTTTGTACCAGCCCAATGTCTTCAATCTGACGTTTGAACGGTATCCAGTTACTGAAGACCGCAGATTCGCTGGCTACGATCATGCTGGTCGTTTCATCGACTTCCTGAACTTCAATAAATGGCTTGAAAAGTGATTTCAGGGGTACGCCATTCACCACGTGCAGAATCATCTTGAGAATGATGCCGGCGGCCACGCCAATCAACAGGTCGGTGGCCAGGACGACAATCATTGTTGTCACAAAAATTGCCAGCTGCTCTTTTCCAATGCGATAGACGTGTATGAATTCGGTTGGGTGTGCGAGCCGAGAACCTGTGTAGACCAGCATAGCCGCCAGTGCTGCCATCGGAATTCGGTGCAGGTATGCCGGAAACAGCGCAACGCACACCAGCAGGAACATGCCGTGCCACATATCCGCAAAACGTGTCTTCGCTCCGTTATCGATATTGGCCTTACTGCGGACGATTTCTGAGATCATCGGGAGCCCACCGACAAAGGCAGCACCCAGGTTGGCGACCCCGACCGCAATGATGTCCCGATCCATATTGGACTTGCGTTTATACGGGTCAAGAAGATCGACCGCCTTCGCGCTGAGCAGCGATTCGAGGGATCCGATAATGAAGAACATCAGGACCCACTTCCACGCCACTGGTCTTGTTAATGCTGTGAAATCGGGTGTCGTAATACTCTTGAATACCTGGTCCGGCATTTTGACCAGGTATTGTTCGCTGAGATCATAGGAATTGCCCATAAACGTATACGAATGTTCGTGCAGAAGATCAAAGGCGATTCCCATCGGGATTGTGACGAGAAGTACCACCACCGGTGCGGGAATTGGTTTGAGAAACTTCACGTTTTTTCGGACGGACGGCCAGAGAAACATAATCGCGAGCCCCACGAGCCCGATCATTGCAATTGCCGGATTGGCTTCCTGAATATACTGACCAAAATGGGCCAGCATCTTGAACGGAGATCCGGAAGCGGATACGCCCAGTGCGACGGGGAACTGCTTGATCATGATGATGGCACCAATGGCCGCCAGCATCCCGTGAACCGCAGCCGTTGGGAAAAACTCGCCCAGGATACCTGCACGAAACACCCCAAACAGAATCTGTAACACGGCGGCTGCTACTCCCACAGCCAATGCTGATCGATAAGCGGTGGCATCAATTTCACTCCAGCCTTCCGCCATACCGTTGCCACCGAAAGCCTCGACGCAGCCGAGTATGATGACAATCAGCCCTGCAGCCGGGCCCTTGATTGTCAGTTCGCTGTTACTGATAAATGTCGTAACGATGGCCCCGACAATCGCTGTGAAGATGCCAGCAACCGGAGGAAACCCCGAGGCAATGGAAATTCCAAGGCATAGAGGAAGTGCGATCAGAAACACCAGAAAGCCCGACACTATGTCGTTCTTGATGTAGGTCACAAATCCTTCTGCGTTTCCGCGCGGGACCGGAGTTGATGAGTTTGGCATTTGGGAGATAGCTCTTCGGCTGGGTGAATGACAGAAAAATCGCGAAATTGCGATGCTGCTGTGAATCCGTAAAGGAATGGTTATTCGTGGCTGTGAGAATCTGCTGCGGGCTCATGAACGCTATGCAGGTCGTCGTGATAAATCCTGGCTTCCGAATCCGGGTCGCGATGCAGGAGGAGTTCGACCGCGGCATGATATCGCGAAGCGACGCCAGGCTGCGGAAACAGCCCGCCACCCAGCACCAGAATGGTGAGAAGCAAAACTGCAATACGTTCGGCCGGCCGAACACGAAGAGATACTGACACGGTGTAGCGAGTGCCTGTAAAGATCTTAAAATAGGCCTTCATCACTGCGATGCTGTTAATCGCTGCTGCAACAACGACTGCTGTCCCTATCAAAGGGTAAACCTTGACGGCGCCTTCGATCAGCAGTTCCGTACCAATGAATCCAATCGTGCCCGGAAAGCCAATCGCGGCGAGTCCCGTCACCAGAAACAAGGCCGCCAGAGTCGGCATGTGTTCATAGAGTCCTCGAAACTGCGTCAGTGTGAATCGACCAATTCGCGCTTCAACACAGCGCACCGTCAGACCAAAGCCGCCCATGGCCAGTCCCGCGGAAATCCAGACGCATAAGGCACCTGTCAGGCCAATTGGAGTCAACAATTCAAGACCAACAAGCACAAGCGACGAGTGGCTGAGGAATAAGTAGCAGAAGAATCGCCGGGCATCTGTCTGTACGATGGCCATTCCTGCTGCATACACCGAAGTTACCAGAGAGATAATTGCAATACTCTGTAATGCCCAAAGTGGGGCCACGGGAAGCACAATACGCATAACGATATATGCACCGGTCATCGGCGTCACAAATAACAGAGCTGTTCCCATGGTGGCTTTTTCGAAGAGATCCGTCATCCAGCAATGGACCGGGACGACTCCGCTCCGCATAAGTGCAGCGGCTGTCAACATGCCGCCCGCAATATATGTGGCTGTTGTCTGGGCTTGTTCCGGATGTCCAATTGCATTGGACGGCAGGAGCAGCCAACCTGGCAACAGAAGCGCCAGAAAGACACCCATGTGAATAGAGAAAACGCGGGTGCAATAACCTCGGGCTCGAATCTCCAGCCATGGAGGAATGATCGTCAAAGCGCTGAGCAGAATGATGGCTGCAGGTTCGCGGCTGCTGAGCATGATCAGCACCATAGCTTCAGACAACAGCGTTGCTGAGAACGAAAATCGATTGACTTTGGTTCGCAATGTCGAAAGTACGGTGACGAGATAGAGCACGGCCGTCAACGGGAGCAATGGTGCGTTGAGTTCGTCAACGACAAACACATCCGGCCCGAGAATGCCGTGGAGAAGATTCCAGTGATCGTGTGCCTCAAATGTCTGGAGGAACCAGAAGTCGATCCATTCTCCGGCGGTAAAGAAAAGCGTGATCGAGCAGCAGATGACGGCTAATCGATAGCAACTATCGTTATTCTTTACGAAGTGAAGGCAAATTGCCCCGATCAGCGGAACAAGGACGGATAACTCAAGCCACGGCAAATGAAGTTCCTGCATCGCTAGGCCTCCTGATTTTCGTTTTGAGTTGCAGATGCGATGGCAGAGGGACGTTCTGTCGGAGGCAGTGCGGGCTGATCGGACTCACATATGGGTGGACTGGCGGAGTTCTTTAACTGCCGGAGTCTGCCTGGTGCCGAGGGTTCGCGACCGGAAAGGAAAGTGGTCCATCTCTGTTCGGCGCGGTTGCACCATCGAAATGCGGTTACAAACGGCTTCACGATGTATTCATCAAGCAGAGCATCCAGGTAACCGCGTTCCATTGCAAAACGATAGAACCAATGCCGGGTTCGTGGACGCAATAGCCGTTCCCAGAAAGAACGACTACGGGGCAGATGTGAACCAATTGCGTTTTCGATCGTGTGATAGTCGTGCAGCAGTGAGGGAGCTCGCAGCAATTGAAGTGTGCGCAGGCAGGCATGACCGATAATGTGAATCAGCGCGATGTACCTCAGGCCAAAACCAATCTCCGCGACGATGATCCCCACCTGGGTCAAAGATGCGAATGCAAGAGCGCTCTTGATATCCGTCTGGACGCGGGCGGTAATTGCTCCGAAGATGGCAGAGGCAATTCCAACCGCGATAACAATTCGACTGAGAAGTGGTGAAACTTCCAAAACGGGACTGACACGAAGCAGCAGGAATGCCCCCAGATGTACGGAGAGCGATCCATAGAAAACTGCACTGGACGGCGTCGGACCTTCCATCGCACGTGGCAGCCATCCCGAGAATGGAACCAGGGCCGATTTTCCTGCGGCGGCGCACAGAAGCAGTAACCCGACCAGCAGGGCATTACTCTGGGTGATTGTTGCCTGACCTTCCGGCCAGGGGCCGGTGCCCATCAGTCCATCAAAATCGCCGGCTCCCGTCAGGTTGTGAAGTGATAACGCGGCCAGCAGGAATGCTGCGTCCGCGATGCGATAAACAGCCCAGACGCGTAGTCCGTTGCGGACTGGATTCGGACGTTCGTGGAAGAATGCAACCAGTAACGCTGACGATAATCCAACGAGTTCCCATCCGAAGAAGAGCGTTTCTATCGTTCCGGACAGAGTGGAGATCACCATGCCGAGCAGGAAAATTGAGTAGCAGAAGAAGAAACGGTGAAAGCCAGGTTCGCGGTGCAGATAGCGGCTCGCGAACGCACCAATCGTGCCACACAAAACGTACGACAGTATGGCGAAGGGAACCGAAAGACGGTCAAAGACAAACTTCAGATGAAAGTGAAAGTGCTGTTGCGGGATTACAACCCAGTTGCCCATCTCGATTGGCACGTGTCGCCGATTGAATGCCAGCATCAACACGAGGACACTGATTGCGGAGATCAATCCCAACACGACGGCGGCTTCGGTAAACTTCGCCAAGGCGCGCTCGCCAAGTGGCCGTCCGGCAAGTGACGTGAGTCCAAAGACAAGCAGAAGAAGAGCCGGGCTGACGACAACGCAGATACCAAAAAGCTCAAACAATCGGTCGATAGTCATTTCGTACGATCTTTAGGATGAACTGACGCAAACGCCAGGTGGACTCCGGAACCACACTGCTGAGACGATTCAACCAGAGCCCGGCTGAAATCCGTAGGTTTCCATTCTTCTGCCTGACTTCTTTATTTGGCATCCGATTCGGTTCGAGCCGCGGGCCAGCAAGTCGCCCTCGGTTACCAACGACGAGGTGTGCGATCGTGGAGCTGCTCTCGATGATGCCATCAAAATCTCCGGGTGTTGAATTCACAGCAAACAGCAATTGCATCAGATAATTCGTCTCCACCATTCGTACCGTAAAACCGGTATCAGGACCAATGGACGCCCTGACAACACCCCGGAAAGTCACATCAGGCTCAGTAGCCCCTTCAAGAAAAGAACCCGATGCGTCAGCGAGGGATTGCCAGCCCTGGAAGGTCTGTGAGAATATCCCTCGCTAACGCTTCGGGCTGCCTTTCGTATCGTTTTTCAATGGCCTGTCAGGGGCCGTTTGTTGCCACAATCATAAATTTCGCCGTCGACCATGGAAAAGTCATATCCCAGGTTGATTCAGGCACATATGCGGATCACAGGTTGCAATAGTCGTTCCGGAATCGATGAATTCTTCGCGTGCCGTTTTGAAGCGTAGCAGTCTATGAAGACCCGGCAATCAGGAAACAGCTCTGAAGTCCGCCGTTGGTGACGGAGTAAGCAGGTGTTATTCACCAAATCGTTGTGTTCAGGATCTGCCTGTGAAAAATCTTCAAATCGACTTTCCTTGCTTGCAATGGGCCCGAATTTGCCGATTGAAGGCGGCACGGAGGCAAGCCGATGCTCGTGTTCGAACGCAGATCGCCCTTGAGCCTCATCGATCACCCCCTGAGCCTGATCAAAAACTGTGGGTAGACAAACTCGTATCCAGGGGAGGTCCGGATCATGCCAGGTTCGGCTGTCGGTACATTCGTCACGGATCCGGCTGACAGGGTGAGCGTTCTCACTAACAGGCCGGCCCTGCCTGGTTGACTGTTTGCGGACGTGGTGGTCATTTGCTACCCGTGAGAACCACCGGGCGTTCGGCCTCCATTGACCGCCAATACACGCGTTAAAGTTACAAGTGGACTCATATAGATTGTTCACACTGCTCGATTCGTGGCCACAAATCAGCGCGAGTGGTGAAAGTTTGTCCGGGCAGGCCAAATCGATTGTCAGCGATCCACCCTCCGCGATCTCAAAACTCTCCCCGACGGAGTAACCAGAGTACCTGTTGGCGTCCCGGTACGTTGCGGCAGGACTTTCCATTCGGAACTGTGTGGCTTGTGACTGCAAGATCCTGCCGATGGATTCACGAATCGGCGCCGGGGTTTGAGGGATGAGAATGCTGGTCGCCAGAAGGACAGCAGCAAACGATCCCTGGAAACCTGTAGCCAATCGTTTGATCAATGTTCATACCTCCCGATTGTGGATGATGCTGAAACCGCCCGATTCTGCGATGCATGACCGCATCACCTTCAGCCATGCCTGGCATGCAATAGACCGGATCTTTGTTCAAAGCGTGTTTGTCGATAACGGGGCAGAGCGGACGAGAAGGGACATCTGATACGCCGTGGGAATACGAGGCAATGCCACAAGTGCCTCCAGCGTCTTCGGATTGGTACCCGGAGCAACCTCTTCGGTCTGGCGACGGCCCGGTGGTCGATATCATTTCGGGGCGACCACAGCCGCAAGTCCAGCTGTCCGTAGGAAAATCCGGACAGGCACGCTGGACGGCTGAAAACCGTCGTGTTTTCAGGTCTCCAGCTCGAGCCAGTCCCGTTTCTCAGCAGGCTGTTAAGGCTTCAACCGTACCGTTGTTCATCTTCCGGGAGGTGGACGGCAAAAATGCGAGATCAGACCAACAGGCGTTCCGATGGTGCGGGGGTAGGTGATGACGCGATCTGCCATCTGGTCGTGCGCCAGAGAGACTGCGTCACCGTCGAGAATTGCAATATCGTTCAGCGACTGCAAGATCTCCAGGGCATCACCGCCAACCTCTTCCTTTTCCTCGAAAGGCAGTTGGTCTTTCGAAGCTGACGCACTGCCTCCCGCTGGAACTAACCCGACAGGGAAGCCAAGGGAGAAAACGAGGGTCATCAGCAGAAAGGGATTCATGGCAGGCAATTTCGCAGATCACGAAAACGTGTCAACACCCATCATTCAATCCCAATTACAAACCCCCACATTCGCTTGCTGTCAGTCGACATCGATAGCAGCCTGTTGAAAAACGGGACTGGCTCAAGCAGGAGAAGGTAAAACACAACGGTTTCCAGTCGTCCTGCGTGCCTGTCCGGTTTTCAACGGACAGTTAGCATGCATCCGTCGGCGACGTGCTGTCCGCGAATGACTTCAGCTGATAATCTCTCTTCTCTGGTTCACGTAGTCCCAGACAACGTAGCGATCGAGATCGCGACCTGCGGTAAAGAACACACGTCCCCCGGTGCTCTCTGCCAGCCGATGGGCAAACTGAACGTCTTCATGAGACTGAGACCAGCTCGGTAGAAGAAACATGTTAATCGTAATGCCTTCTTTCCTGCACAGTTGACCCTCGCGCATCGTTGCAATCTCTGTTTGGGGATCAGGCGGATAGAGCATGTAAAGCTGGCTGCCTTCGAAGTGAGCCGTGGGTAGTCCGTCTGTGATGAGTACAATTTGACGGTTGGGCGTGTCCTGTGTTGCCAGTGATTGCCTTGCCATCTGCAGGGCATGCTGAATGTTCGTGAAATGCGGAGGAATATGAATTTCGCTCATTTCCTCCCGGCTCATGTCCGCACGAAGACGCACGACCGGATTTGTGATAGTCGGGATCTTTGGCATCAATGAAAGCAGTTCACCCTGTGGGACAAGCTTCGCGAATGTTGCTACTTCCACGAACCGGAGAAAGTCTCCCGGGTACTCACTTGTGATCAAACCGTTCAGCGCCAGGGCCATCCGTTTGACATTCACGTATTGGCCGTCGTATCGCATAGAGCCGCTCATATCCATGAGCACCATTGTCGCGCAGCGAGGTGTGTTTCGTGTGCGATGAATTTCAATATCGTCGGAATGCAGTCGCAGGGGACGTTCTTTTCCCTGCCGCAGCATCGCATTGATCATTGTCGATGGAATGTCCATGGATGTCACAGAGTCACCGAATTCATAAGGTCGCGTACGCTGGAGTTCGACCGCGCCGTCACCTTCAATGGGGCCCTGATGTCGCCCGGTGCGCGATGCCTGAAGTCCGCTGAAGATGCGATCGAGCAACTTACCCTGGAACAGCTTATAAGCTTTGGGCGCAAGCTGTATTTGACCTTTCTGTTGTGACAGCCCCTGACCTTCCATGATCTCTTTCAGGTATTGCTGGATCATTTCCTGATACTTACTGATGTTGGCTATCGCTTCGGGATCGGCGAACTCGCCAAGGTCTTCCAGGTCGATAACAGCAAGCTGAGCATTCTCTTTGGCATCTTCCAGTTGTTTGAGCAATTCTTCGATCTTTTTCAGCTCATCCAGAATCTCCAGTGCTTCAGGAATTGAGAGCCCCTTCCGGCCTTTAAATTCCCAGTTTGAGGCGAGGTAGTCGATCTGGTACTTCTCGCCCAAAGACTCCATGACGCTCAGAACCTGAGACGCAAATTTTGAGTCGGAGCGTTCCGCTCGATACCAGATGGCCTCCAGTTGATAAATTTGTTCATCCTTGACTGCTTGCCAGTACGATTTGGCCAGTTTCGAACCAGGGCGTGCATTCTGAGCGATGCGAGAAAATTGTTTGTCGGCTTTCTTTTGGACAGAATCCGTTTCCCATGTGGCGAGGATTTTTTCGCGACGTTCCTTCAGCATGGCAATTAATGCGTCGAGGCTAGGCCCCAGACCTGCAAACTGGCCAGGATCCAGGCGAATGGCGTTGGCAAGTTCTTCTTCCGAGAACTCCCGCATTGATCCGTATGCCAGCATATGCTCGAACGCTGGCGATACCAGGTCCGGGGCTGGCTGGGTGGGCGACGGATATTGCCCCGGATCGTACTGTTGGTACGAATGGATGACTCCACCACGATGTGGATTGTGTGGACTCTCTTGAGTCTTCGCTTTGGAATCTTCGGTTGGGGGTAACATTTCATCGACCTGAGATCGGGACAAACAAAAGACAGGATAGTTCGACAATCCTGCAGCACGCACCCCCAACGATGATCGCAGGCACGTCTGCTGCCCGGGGGTTAATACTTAATTCCTGCCTGGCAGCGAGAAAAAAAACGCGATGACTTTTTCATCCTGGCGTTTAGGTCCGGGGCTCCCTCATTCTAGACGCTCCTCATTGAAGCGGCACCCTGGTTTTTTTGTGGTAGTGCTTCATGCAGAGCAAAAGATTGCATGAAGGCTCTCCCAACAGGCTGTTCATTTGACAATGACTGCGTTCACCCCGGTTACAGGGCGTGATAGTCGTCAGGTCAAATGGACAGCCGATACGCTATGGAGCCGCTTCTTCCCAGGAAGAGACAACCGGCATTAGAAACAATGTTTTTGATGCTGGGGGAAACGTCCGAGAAGAAGCGCTCTACCTTTCATTGCCGCTGGCGCTGAGTCGTATCTGACTTTATCGCTCGACGGATAGACTCAAACTCCACCGATTGTCGTCCGGCAGGCTCACCATCGCACCGAGTCTGATAATTGCACCGTGTCTTTTGCCCGTCGGGGCCGAGTGATCCCCGCTTCCTGGGCAGAAATAAGCAGAGTTCGGCTCAAGAACCTGATATTGGCTCACCATTCAAACGCGCCCGGCTATCCAGACAATGTGCTGGCAGCGAGATCTATATCAGTACCTGCAAGAGCCGGAGTGGCGGCGTACTGTTACTCGCTGCCAGCCTCTTTCTGCTCACCTGAAGTTTTCTCTTCGGCTGTAACATCGTAAACTTCCACCCGCCCAAAGTTCGGAAACACGCCCGATTCCATCTTGCCGGGTTGTCCCTGAGTTCCCGCAAGAACCAGTTGCGAACCATCCGAAGTAAACAGCGCCTGAGTAATTCGATAACCGGTTTTCAGGCTGGTCAGCTTGTGCCCACTCTTAAGGTCAAAGAGGGCGGCATTCCAGTCACCCCCGCGAAGCCGACCGGCCATCACGAAGTATTCTCCGGTCGGATGAATGGCGAGTGTTTCCATCAGACCTTCGCCAGATTCACCGGCGTGTGTTTCATCGACCATTACTGGTTCGCTGTCGCACCACGACCATTTTTGCCAAAGCTGTCTGCCGTTGCCTGCCATTGGGTCTTTCATTGGCCCCATACCGGCCAGCAGTAATTGTTTCCCGTCAGGTGTGAAATGAAGTGCAAAGATTCCACCCAGATAACAGTGGCTCTTGATGATTCCCCAGCTGGTGAAGTCGGGTGTTTTGAATTCACACTTTTGTTCGCCTGTACGACAACTCCAGACGCGGACTTCGCCCATCAGATTTCCTGCGGCCACAAATTCCCCATCAGGACTGAAGGCAACGGACTGCACCGATGGCGTATGGGAAAGGCTTTGTACGATTTCACCGGACTCTGTATTCACGATCCGGATCGACGGTTCCTTCTCCGCCTGAGGCTCATACTTGTAACCGCCTGCCAGATACTGCCCGGTCGCAGAAGCGGCCAGTGATCCATCCGGCGAAAGTTTCATATCCCACGACCAGAATTCGTGAAGCCTGACCTGCCGCAGCATCTGTTTTTCTGCCACATGGATCCACTGCAACATTCCATCATAGCCACCAGACACGACGGTAGACTGGCAGGGCAGGAAGGCGACTGAACTCACATAGCTGCTGTGACGTCCGATCTGTTCGTGTGTCCCGGTCGACAGATCTGCCAGATAAATGCCATCCATGCAGGCTGCAGCCAGCAGTTTGCTATCCGACGAAAGCGAAGCTCCCAGAATGGCGGTTGGGACCTTGAAGTGCTGACTTCGATTCAATGCCAGTGTCTTCATGGACTTAAGCCTTCCAGGAATTCGCACAAGTCTTTCGGACTAAAACAAGCTACCGCCGGATTGACTAGCGAATCGGAGCAGGTGGCGTCTTCACTCGCATCCCGCACAGCAAAATGCCGAAATAGTAGAGAAAAATCAGCGGAACCATCATCAGCAGCATGGATCCCGGGTCCGCCGGAGTCAACAGCATTGACAGGATAGAGATGACCAGGACGGCCATTCGGATGTTCTTCTTATACGCATCAACGGTAAAGATATTGATTCTCTCCAGAAACAGCATCCCCATCGGCAACTGAAAGCTGATGCCGAACATCAGAGGCATCACAAGTGCGAGGCTGATGTATTCGCTCAGTCGCGGTTGCAGGACGATGTTCAGCCACTCGTTGAAGGCTACGAAAAACTTCAGCATCAGGGGGAATGCGTAATAGAAGCCTGCAAGTGCACCAGCAACAAAAAGGAACAGGCTTAAGGGAAGGTAGACGTAAATGTATTTTCGTTCGTGCGGATGGAGGCCGGCAGCGACGAAAAGCCAGATTTGATAGAAAATCCACGGCGACGAAATCAGGAGTCCGGCAATTGTGCAGACCTTGATATACGTAATAAAACCTTCTTCTGCCTTCAGCGTTGTCACTCGATTCATGTCGCGAACAACCCGCTGCAACTGGGCAAATTCCGGTGCTGCAATCACGATGCTGACAGATGAATTCTGATTCTGTGCTGAGGTTTCCTCGCCTGTAGAGGTTGGAGTGTCCTGCGCTTGCCCCGGTTTAGAGAAAAGCCCCTGACGTTCCAGTTCGGCACGACTAATCGTCACACGAAGTTCGTCGGGTTTCAGCGAATCCATCGACGCAGGTTCCGGGGCTTTCTCTTCAGGATCAGATTCTCCATTCCACCATCTTTTCATGTAGGTCCAGAGGTCTTCCGTGGGGGCATCATTTTCGATCCCTTGAATTCCTCTCGAAATCAGAACTTCTTCAATCGGTGCCCGAAGGACAGAGAAAACGCGATCGCCGTAGAAGAGGCTGACGGCGATCGCAATGGCTGCTCCCACCAGTGCCCGCCAGACATGAACTCGCAGCACTTCAAGGTGCTCACCAAAGCTCATCGTTGTGTCGTCGAAGAGGTCTCGAGACCGTGGCATGTCGGAACTTTCAGTGGACTTTCATCAGGCGATTGAGCTGCATGCTTTACAGAAAATGACAACGGGAACAGAAACGTCTGTTGCTGTGATCCCGTCGCCATTGAATCAGAGACTCTGGCCTCGAGTGAGTTTCTGGAAACGGGCCAGCAAATCTTTGGTGACAGGGCCAGGCGTCCCGGTCCCGATTTGCCTGCCATCAAGGCTGATCACGGGTATGACTTCGGCCGCCGTTCCGGTCAGGAAGCATTCTTCGGCGGTGTAGATGTCATGACGTACCATCGAACATTCGCAAACATTCAGACCAGCTTCGCGACCCAGTTGCATAACAGCGTTTCGGGTAATGCCTTCCAGAATGCCCGCTGTCGCGGGGGGAGTTTTCAGCATGCCATTCTTCACGATGAAGATGTTGTCGCCAGTGCATTCGGCGACTTCTCCGTTGTGATTCAGCATCAGAGCCTCGACGGTTCCTGCGTCCGTACCTTCGATCTTCGCCATGATGTTATTCAGGTAGTTCAGCGATTTGATCCGTGGGCTGAGCGCCCCGGCATGATTTCGGATCGTGCTGGCGGTAATGAGCTTCAGCCCGTTCTCGTACAGCTCCCGTGGATACAAGGTGATCGTATCCGCGATAATGATGATCTGAGGATGACTCGTATGGCGAATGTCCAGCCCAAGTTTACCAGCCCCGCGCGTGACAATGAGGCGGACATAGCCATCGACGATTTCATTCGCCCGGACGGTGTCCTCGACGGCTTTCGTCATCTCAGCCGGGGTGATTGGGATCTCAAGCCGAATCGCCAGTGCGCTTTCGTAGAGTCGGTCGATGTGCTCCTTCATCAGAAAGACGCGGCTGTTGTACACACGGATGCCTTCGAAGACTCCGTTGCCATACAGCAGACCATGGTCAAAAACACTGATCGTCGCTTCTTCCGCAGGAACCATCCGCCCCGCGATATAAACTTTCTTCGACATCGATTTCCTCGCGCACGCAACTTTTTTCACTCTCTTCGCCGCAACCGAACGCACACGGATCGTCGGCTGGCAGCGGTGTTGACAGTGTAACGAAACCCATGGTTCAGCAAGAGTGACTCCTTCTACGTTGTCAATTCGCCGAAAATGTGTGTCAAATCGCCCGATCGATCGTTTTTTCCGCGACCTACTGACCATTCAGAGACCTGTACACAGTCGTTTCTGGTTTTTGTTCGTGCCGGACGACCGCTAGGATACCCCCGTTTTTCGGGCTGTGCCGCCCTGAACTGATTCACAAGGTTGATTGCCGGAGTCATCTATGTCCGTCTTTGCTGCCGAATTCCTCGGTACCGCCGTGCTTCTGCTGCTGGGAAATGGCGTGGTCGCCAATGTTGTCCTGAACAAGACCAAGGGTAATAACTCGGGACTAATTGTGATCACCTGGGGTTGGGCAATCGCCGTCTTTGTGGGAGTGATGATTGCAGGCCAGTTCAGTGGTGCTCACCTGAATCCTGCAGTTACCGTTGGACTGGCAGCGGCCGGAAAGCTCGATTGGGGCATTGTTGCGACCTATATCGGAGCACAGTTTGCCGGAGCAGCCGTTGGAACGACGCTCGTCTGGCTTCAATATCGCCAGCACTTCGAAGCAACGACAGATCCTGATGCGAAGATCTCGGCCTTCTGCAACTCCCCCGCCATTCCGAATCTTTTCAGCAACCTTCTCAGCGAAGTGTCCGGAACAGCCGTTCTGATTCTGGTTGTTCTCTACAAAGTCGATCCACAGAATCCATCTGCGCTGCATGCATTGCCGGTGGGGCTGACTGTTCTTGGTATTGGACTTTCGCTGGGAGGTACCACCGGATACGCCATCAACCCTGCTCGCGACCTTGGTCCTCGCATCATGCACGCCATCCTGCCCATCCCCGGTAAGCGGGACAGCAACTGGAGCTATTCATGGATTCCGGTTGTTGGGCCAATTCTTGGGGCACTGCTGGCCGTACTCATCTTCAGGGCTCTCGGTAGCCCGGCCTCACCGGATTCCTCACTCGTCTTACCTCAATAGCCTGGGTCTGAATGAGTTGCCGTCATTTTAGAATGGGACGGTCAGTTGTTTTGGAATCCTTTCTTCACCAGATATGCTGTCGGGCTCAACTGGCTTCAACCGCTTTCTTTCCCAACTGCGATTTCCTGAGCAGAGTTGATCTTTCCGGCGAGAGTGAAAATGCAATCAGACAATGAGGCTCAAACGGACGATGGAGAAGTCCGCAGGATTCAGAATCACAATGCAAGGATGGGCATTATTCTGTTCACCATCTACCTGGTGCTCTACGGCGGATTCGTATTTCTGAATGCGTTCGCCGCGGACATGATGGAATCAACGCCTTTCGCCGGGCTCAACATTGCCATCCTTTACGGGTTTGCCCTGATCATTGGTGCGTTCGTCATGTCTCTGGTTTATGGCGCACTTTGCAGAAACCCACTGCACCGACCGTCATCATTGCCCTCCCACAATTCCGCGACCTCAGGCTCCTCATCGGTGGATTCTGTTGAACAGGAGCTGAAATCGTGATCTACGAAACATCCTGGTCTGCAGTCGTGTTTTTCAGTCTCTTCGTAGGATTTACGCTGGGGCTGAGTTTCTGGCTGGGGCGGAAGGCAAAATCTTCGGCCGGGTATTTTGCAGCCCATGGTCAGATCCCCTGGTTCGTCAATGGGATAGCCTTTGCCGGAGATTACCTGTCTGCAGCGTCATTCCTGGGGATTTGTGGAATGATCGCTTTTTACGGTTACGACGGTTTCCTCTATTCCATCGGATATCTTGCAGGCTGGATTGTCGCTTTGTTTGTGGTTGCTGAGCCTATGAAGCGGCTTGGTAAATTCACCTTTGCTGATGCGCTTGACGCAAAATTCAACTCGCGCGGAATCAAGCTCGCAGCCGGAATCAGTACTCTTGCCGTCAGCATCTTCTATCTGATCCCGCAAATGGTCGGGGCTGGCGTTCTCGTTCAGCCTCTGTTGAATCTGCCACACGAAGCAGGCGTTGTCATCGTCGGTACCGTGGTGATCCTGATCGTTGTGACGGCTGGGATGGTGTCGACAACATGGGTGCAGTTTCTGAAAGGCTCCCTGCTTGTTTTCTTCAGCGCTTTACTCACCTGGATGATTCTTGGTCGCGGGCTTCATGTCGAAGACGGCGGCAATGATGGTTACACGTTTCAGCCTCTGTCAGTGGCCATCTCAGATTTGTCCGCCGGGTCGGTGATCGACGGGAAATACGAAGTCATACCCGCCGACGGTGGCTGGACTGATGTTGAAGACCGATTTGTCCGACTCAGGCAAAGAGAAGACGGACGAATTTCAGTTTGGCATGTGACATCCGATGATCGTGCATCGACTGCCACGTTAACCGAGACACAGACTGTCAGTACAGATTCTGCAGGTTCTGTTCTGGTAAATGGCGAACCAAAAGGGGTAAAGAAGGGCGAGAACGAATTGCACCCGATTGGTTGGGTCAGCAAATTGCCGGGAGGCAGGACTGAAACTGGTCCGCTCGGGCTATTGTCTTTTTTCAGCACTCTGCAGGAGAGCGAAGTCGTTCTTTGGCGGGAAGAGAAAATTACGGAGGCAGACGGTACAAAGACCTCGGTCTATTACCAAAAGCCGACCGCTGGTTCGCAGATTCTCAGGCCAGGCGAGCATCCCACGTTCAAAGGGATCCGAAGCGATAAGCTGATGGACCGCATGAACTTTCTGTCGCTGATGCTTGCACTCTTCTGCGGGACGGCATCATTGCCACATATCCTGATTCGGTACTACACCGTGAAGGATGAAAGCAGTGCGCGCAAGAGTACCATTGTCGGAATCGCGAGTATCGGGTTCTTCTATGTGCTCACGCTCTACCTGGGACTCGGTGCAATGACCAGTGGGGCGCTGGATGTAACCAGCAGCAACATGGCAGCGCCACTGCTTGCAAAGAGCATGAACACCTGGCTATTCGCGGCTATCTCGGCAATCGCGTTCACCACTGTGCTTGGAACCGTGAGCGGACTGATCCTGGCGTCTGCCGGAGCAGTTACCCACGATTTACTGAGCAGCGGATTCGGCGTTCAGATGAATGATGATGAAAAAGTGCGAGTAGCAAAGATCTCGTCTGTCTTTGTTGGCGCCATTGCGATTGTGCTGGGTATCGTGTTTAAGAGCATGAACGTCAGCTTCCTGGTCGGTTGGGCATTCAGCGTGGCTGCCTCAGCAAATTTGCCATCGCTGGTGATGATCCTGTTCTGGAAAGGCGTTACCAGGCAAGGCGTGATCTCAGCAATTATCGTCGGAATGGTAAGTTCGCTGGGCTGGATTCTTCTGAGTGGCGACACGTATTCGAAAGTTTATGGATTGGATGCCTCTGACGCCCTGGTTCCCTTCAGTCAGCCGGGCATGGTGACTATTCCGCTGGGCTTTCTGACGCTGGTTGTGGTGTCGCTCTTGACGCGAAAGAACAACGACGAAGCGGCGGCGTAAGACCTTCCATCGGAAGATTTCATGGGAGGCTTCGACCTGCCAGTCGGCATCTCCTTCTGGACGATAGCGGAGCGTTTCGTCGCGTTTGATTGCGATGTGTTCACTTCCACTCCGCCGGGGATTCGATCAAGCGGACCATCGCAATCCAGGTCATCCGGTTGCAGATACCTGGTCCGGCGACAACAGGGCTTACAACAACAGGGCTTACAACAACAGGGCTTACAACAACAGGGCTTACAACAACAGGGCTTACAACAACGGGTCTTACAACAACAGGGCTTACAACAACGGGTCTTACAACAACAGAGAGGAGATGGGAGAGGTTTTTCCTTCGACATGGTGAAAAGTCGGCAGGTCATTTCCCAGGTCGTACTCAGCACCAGGATCGAGCCCCAGCGATGCGAAGATTGTTGCGAACAGTTGTCGATTGTCCATTCGTCCGTCAGTCACCTCAAAACCCAGTTCGTCGGTTGCTCCATGGACGACGCCCCCCCGGATACCAGCTCCAGCCATCACAAGGCTCCATGCCTTTGCGTAATGGTCACGCCCGCGTGCTTCGTTCAGCCATGGTGTTCGACCAAATTCTCCCATCGCAATGACGAGCGTGTCTTCCAGCATGCCTCGATCGTTAAGGTCTGTGATCAGCTGAAACAAGATGTTGTCCAGTTCAGGTACCAGCATCTGATGCATCTCGTGCTGGAAAACATGATTGTCCCACGGCATACCATTGGCAACCATGACGAAGGTTGAACCATTCTCGATCAGGTGCCGTGCCTGAAGGGCATGTTGGGCGAATGCGCCTGGACCATAGCGTCTGCGATCTTCTGTCGGCAAAGAATCCAGATCGAACAACGGTGCGCAACTCATCAGCCCCTTCACGCGTTCGAACGCAGCGTTGTAGGAAGCGGCTGCTGCGCTTCGGCGATCATTTTCATACTTGCGGCTGAGAAACCGTCGTAATGCTTCTCTGTCGGCAAAATCGGCATCGCTAATACTGTCCGGCTTCAGAATATCCGGAATGGAATACTCACCGCCAGCTCTTACCGGACCATATTCGGCTCCGATCCATCCGGCCCAGTTGCCGGCTTTGAATGCTTTGAATTCGTTACCCTCAGGACAGGGGTCCAGCAATACGAACTGAGGAACCGGACTGTCAAGGTGCCCCAATTGCTGTGCGACAACAGAACCCAGAATGGGTCGAGTAAATGGTGGTCTGGGCTTATCGCCTCTTGTCAGTACGTCAATACCCTGAAAATGCTCGCCTGGCTCAGTGGACATCGATCGAACGACTGCGAGCTTGTCCATGATGGTCGCACAGCGCGGCATCAGTTGAGAAATCCTCAAACCGGGCAGACTCGTTTCGATGGCACCAAAAGGTCCTCCCGTTGGAGTTCCAGGTTTAGGGTCCCAGGTTTCGAACTGGCTGGGAGCCCCGCAGAGCCAGAGCAGGATGCATTTTTTTGAATGGCGTCTGGCTTCGTCTGCGATCGCAGGTACAGAGAATAATCCGCTGAAGCTTCCGACTGTTGCAGCGCCAGCCAGAGTGCCTTCCAGAAACAATCGCCGATGGATCGTGTGCTCCGGGCTTCCGCAGTTGGACGGCGACTGATTTGTCTTCGAGTTCATGCCTTTCGTAGCCCTTACTTCGTCTGCTTCTGACGATAAATGATTCGTGGCAGGTTTCCGCAGAGCCGCGTCAAATGCAGAAAGGCTCAGCATACAAATATGCTGAGCCTTTCGCGATGATCAGTTGCGGCAAAAGCCGGGTACGACTTGTTGGTCAGGCGGCTCGGTGAACGGCGGTTGACATCGGAATAATGTCCCGTGTTTCCAGTTCCTGTTCTGCCACTTTCATGGAAGCATCGACGAACGCTTCAAAAATCTGCAGATCCAGAGCGGATGCATTCGTGCTTTCCGGGTGCCACTGAACACCAAGGCAGAACCAGTCATCTTCAATGGATTCATAGGCTTCGACAACGCCGTCCGGACAGGTTGCGGAAACTCGGAAGCGGTTTGCGAGCTGCTTTACCGACATGTGGTGGTTGCTGTTGACTCGAACCTCTCCCGGACCGTAGATGGCGTCAACTCGAGTGCCGGGCACAACTTCCAGAACGTGCCGCAGGTTCTTTTCCACAGGGTCACGATGGTGCAGGGCTTTCGGAAGATCCTCTGGAATATGCTGAAACAAAGTCCCGCCACAAAGGACATTCACAAGCTGCATGCCGGAGCCAATTGCCAGAATGGGGAGACGTCTCGCAATCGCCATCTCAGTCAGACGTCGGTCAAAATCCTCACGTCGCTTTGGCATCACCTTGACTGCCGGGTGGGGATGCATCTTGATACGGGTTGGATCCAGATCGAGGTTGCATCCGCAGAGGACGATTCCGTCGAGTTTTTTCATGATGGCTTCGAGGTCTTTTTCGTCCTCGAACGGTGGCAGGAGAATTGGCAGGCCCCCAGCGGCAATGACGCTGTCGTAATAGCCGGTGTTGAACCAGCTGAGTGCCGCTCCGTCGTAGCGCTCAGGTCGAAAATCGCCAGTGATACCAATAACAGGTTTTGAAGTGCTCATGAAACAGGTTCCCTCCCAGGTGAGCCGTTGCGACTGCAGTGCAGTCCAAAATGTGATGTGGGTGCCGAATTCAGCCGAGTGATTGACAATTGAGTTATGGCGCGGCCCGCAAACGAAAAGCCGCATGAAGCAAGTGCCACAACGAAGCCGAAGACAGATTCCTTTCTGTTACGAGACCAACTCCTTTGGTCCGTCGACGATCAAAAGCATTCGTCGAATTGATTCAGACAACCCCGGATCAAGCGTATCCGGAAGAGCTCAATTCCATTGCTCTCTTCCGAACGGGCGGGAGATTAGTCAAGATCATTTGCAACTACAAACGAAATCGCCATTTTGCGGTTAAGTTTGTCTTGCAGCACCAGATCTTGTATGCGGTGTCGAGGTGATCTACTGAAGCAGCCAGTCGATTACTCTCCAGTCCATCCAGCGCCGATCAGGATCCACTCCTCGGCGCCCGATAAAACCGAGATGTCCGCCGTGTTGCGTCACATACAACCGAACATTGGGTGGCAGTGGACTTCGCTGTAATGCTGAGGTGCGAACCATCGGGTCGTCCTGCGAAGCCAGTATGCTGGTATGAACACGAATATCCGGGATGACTCCGATCGCAGATGCTGCTTCGTAGTAATGCTGCGCGGATTCGTAGCCTGAGGCCGGTGCCGTATAGGCATCATCGAACTCATGCAGAGTTCGTGGAAGAGACTTCATGGTCGCCAGCGGTAGATCATTTCGCCACAGCGGACTTTCAGCCACATGTGAGAGCAGCTGGCGAGTAAAATACCAATGATAACGCATCCCGAACTTCGACTGACCGAGCGACTGGACGCAGTGGGACAAGTCAACCGGAGGGCACACTGCGACTGCACGAAACAGACTGAAGGGTGTTTGTCCCGCATACTGCCCGAGGTAGCGAAGTACGAGATTACCACTGATCGAATAACCAACGATTGAAATGGGAGAAGAAGGGCACAGTCTTTCAACCATTCGGATCGCGCTGTCCAGGTCTTCCGTTCGCCCTGCGTGATAAGGCGACCTCGCGAGTCCTGCGCCCGCTCCGCAACCGCGATGATCCATGCGGAAGACCCGTACGCCCCGCTGATGCAGTTTCGCGGCCGTGCGAGCCATGTATCCGCTGTTATGGCTGCCGCAAAGTCCATGCAGCATCAGCACAACATGGTCGCCGCGTTCCCAGATTGTCGGGCGGTCATCATGCAGCACGAGGAAATCGTCGTCCGGCAGCCGAAGTTTTCTTTGCGTGGTTCCGGTGAGCTGCGACTTCCCCGGAAACAGGGTGCCAGCCCAGGTTTGGACGTGGGCGTTTGAAAGCCCCGGAGCCGGATGAAATGCCGGGATATCCAGCGGTTTGCAGGAAGGGAAGACGTCGGTCGTTGCATCCTTCAGGTCGCGCAGAACGACGGACTTTGGACCCGCACCATCAAACATTGCTTTCTCTCTTCCCGCCATGCCCCCTGGGTCCCCAATCGTTGAAACCGCTTTGAAAACCGGGATTTGTAGAGAGTTATGTCGGAACGGGATAGCTCAAATCTACCGAGCGGAAGCGCATCGGGGACACGCGAAAGGCGCATCCAAAACGCGGCAGTGCCGTGCGATGGTTGTTACTGGAGAACACGTCTGCGAATTTGAAGGGGGCAGGATCAGATCGCTCGCAGTACGGCAGCAGCGCTCTGTCCCATCGCAGTTCGGTTTACAGAAATCGCAGTTCGGGTGGCCAGTCGACGCGAATGTTCGCGTACAACATTTAACCGACATCGTGGGTCAGGGACTTCGTAATTCAGTGTAGCCGGAACTTCGCCGTACCTGAGAGAAAGCAGCGTGCCGGCAAGCTCTACGGCACCGGCTCCTGCGTCAAAATGCCCAACGAAACTCTTCATGGCGGTCACAGGCACTTTCAGGATACTGTCGCCCATGACTCTGTGATACGCTCGCGCTTCAACGATATCGTCGGCCTGTGTACTTTTGCCCTGTGCGTTGATGTGCCCGATTTCATCCGGGCGGATCGCCGATCGCCTGAGGGCAGATTCCATTGCCCTGACCAATCCTATACCGCCGGATTCATTGGCGTGGCCCTTGCCGTCGCACCCAGCGCCAATTCCGATGATCTCTGCGTAGATATCCGCTCCTCGACGAACGGCATGTTCATAGCTTTCGATGATGAACGATGCCGCTCCCTCACCGACAACAGCTCCGTCACGTTCAAAATCGAAAGGGCGGCAGGCTCGCGAAGGATCATCTGATCTTTTTGACAGTCCCTCAAAACTATGGAATTTTGCTACATCCACCGGGTGAATATTTGAGCTGCATGCTCCCACGATCATGCAGTCTGCCCGACCTGCTTCGATCACGCGTACCGCTTCTGAAAGCGCGAGAATCGCTGAAGCGTCTCGACATGTGATGGTGTTGTTTGGTCCCATCGCGTTGTGGTCAATAGAAACGTGACACGCGGGCATATTCGGCAGTTGTCGAAGCAGCCAGAGTGGAGCAATCTCGTTGAGAGTTTCGTGATTCCACAGTTCCGGATTGAAACCGTTCGCGTCAGAACAGGCCCGTGCCGCTGCTGCCAGCTCTGCCGGGTGACACGTCATTCTTCCAGCGCCGAACTCGACACCAAATCGCAGCGGGTCAATGTCACCGGTTCGAATCCCGGCATCCCTGACGGCTAAATTTGCGGAGGATACACCGAGCTGAATGTCGCGCGACATGACCTTCAGAAACTTGCGATCCCGAAGGTGAAGCGCTGGATCGAAATCGCGAACTTCAGCCCCGAAAGCGGATGGAAGTCCATCTGCCGGTAATGCCTGAAGAAAGTCGATCCCTGATCGATTCTGTACCAGACTATCCCAGAAGCGATCGTTCCCTATGCCGATTGGTGAAACCACACCGACACCGGTCACTACCACGCGTACTGCGCGTGCCCAGTCATCAGAATGCCCTACCACAAGATCGAATGAGATATCCGCATCAATCGATCTGACCCATCTTAGCTTCCCGACACATAAGGATGTATCGGGATCTCAGGAGCAGTTTTCCCCAGAAAACGACTCCCATAGCGCCATTCACACACAAATTGAGGGGTTCGTCCGATTTATTCCAGCCCCCGCTGGATCGTCAGAACCAATCAGTGTTTGAGGAGAAAAAGCACCGGCTGAGACATGCCCAGCAACCACTGGTCGAGGTCCTGCTCGATTCAGTGGAATTTCAAACGCTGATTACACGCACAGGACCCTTTTCTGTCAAGTCGTTGATCGGATTGCAACGGGCTCTGGCGAAAATGCCTGAATTCAGCAAACCGGGTCAAGACTGGCCGATGAGGCATCGTTTTGATCTCGCGGGAATCGATTTGATGGCGCATCAGTCACCCTCCCTGCGATGGCGGATATCGGCATAATTTGCCGTAATCGCCTTTCCAGTATGAGTTTATGGAATCCCGATGCGCAGGAAATGCCGTTTGGCACAGTATTGGCTTCCTGTAATCAGCATTGACCAAGCAATCCTGAAGGGATTCGGGCACTTCTATAAATGGACGAAACTTGACCCGGTCGCAGTCGTTCGCGGTTGGCCACTGAGCAGATGGCAACCGTCTCAGGGAATTCCCCGAGATCCTGGCTCGACCGGGTCTTCCGGACTCTCACTCACCAATCTTCAAAAAGGAATGATTCAAGATGAAACATCTCATCCTGTGTGCACTGACCGTTGGTGCAATCGCTGTCAGTTCAACAATGACCGCAAAGGCAGATCACAGACACTTTTCCAGGGGCCGCAGCAGCGGATTCTCAATCTCCTTCGGGTCCGGTGGCTATGGCGGCTACGGTAATGGATTCAACCTGAATTATGGTCGCGGATACACGCCCTACTACGGAGGAAGTCGTTCCTTCGGTGGATATCCCGGCTATGGCTATCCGTCATTCGGGTCTCGCCACGGCGGATACTACAACGGTGGAATCGGCTATCCGTCCTACGGCTCTTACGGATATGGCCACGGCCACAATCATTGTTACTAGGACGGCCAAATTGCCTGAGAATTCCGCAGAAGCACGAGTTCTGAGGATTCTCTTTGTCTGCTGAGTTCCTGAAACCGTTTCTGGTGATGGAACGGAACTTTCTACAATTTCGTGACAATCCCGCGGCCACTCAGGTGCAGAACCTGAGTGGCCGCTTGTGTTTGCCGGATCCAAATTCATCTTGGTCTACCTGAGTCCGTTTCGTATAGTCCGGCAATTCTCGCGCGTCAGGGGTCCTGCAGGAACGGGAAGATTGAAACAGTTGTGGGAGTTCGTCGTGGAATTCGATGACTCGCTGACAGCGATGGAACAGTTTGTGGGAATTGATGAACTGTGAGTTGGCCTGGATGACGTAATCCGGCTGGCTGAACAAGTCTGGGTCAGGGGCGGAGCCCCTGTAAGGCGATCTCGAAATGGATTTCAACATTCGCCCAATCGGGAAGTCGTGCGTCCAATCCGGAAGGATGCTGCAGCCGGGTGAGGCATGCTGGTCGGTCCTGATTGAACAGGATGGAAAGCTCGTCCGTCAGGATATCTGCGCGGATGCATGGCAGGGACCACCCGAAGGTGCGATCGGTCACTGGAGGTGCACAGTGCCTTCCGGAAGTGACAGTGGTCGAATCAAGCTGGACGCTGACTCGTTGTTCGAGTACTTCCTGCAGCTGAATGAATCTCCGAATGTAATCCAGCAGCAATACCGGTATGTGCTGTCTCTGCTTTTGCTTCGCAAACGCCGATTAATTCTGGAAGAGGTTTGCGAAATTGATGATCGCCCGGTGATGCGATTAGTTGGATCCGGTGGCGAAGGCCCATTTGATGTGCCGGAAGAGGAGCTTTCTGAAGATCAGATTCAGCGTCTGCAGCAACAGCTGTTTGAGACCAGTGATCGAACGGCGGCGTGAAAATCAATTCGCCAGCCACCTCTGAAAATTGTTGCGATGAGACTGGAAAGAAGTTGCTTCTGGCAAGCAGGCAAAGCGGGGTTCTATTGATGGAAGATCTCCAATCTCGACTTTCGCTGGCCCTGCTGATGGTCTTGTCGTTTGCCGGTTGCAATTTAACGGGAACGCGGCAGCAGACTCGGTACGTCGATCCAGTGCTTCCTGCCAGCATGTCGTGCCAGGAACTCATTGATCATCTCAATCGACAAACCCATGGACTCCATGCCTGGCGGTCGACAGACGCTACAGTGACCGCGAGGTTGCCAAATGGTCTGCCGTTGCGATTGTCGGCGAATATCGCGTGTGCCGCCCCAGATAAGTTTCGGTTGCGGGCGTCCAATTTTGCCGCCGATGTTGACCTTGGTACGAATGAAGAGCGTGTTTGGTTTTACTCAAAACCAGGAGAGGGGCAGGTTGTCACCTGGAAACACGAGGACGCGTGTCTGCTTCAGCAACTGTCCGTTGGAATTCCCCGAATTGATCCCGACTGGCTGATGGTTGTGCTCGGCGTCATGCCGCTCGATTCAGGAGATTTCGATGTGGCTCCTGGTCCTGCCGGTGCGCAGGAACTGTGGCTGACATCGGTGACAGACGATGCGAATGGGCAGTCACTGCGCCGCGTTATCAAAGTCAGTACGATTACAGGACGTGTTCGGGAACATACCATCTACGATCACGAGCGATCTCCCCTGGTGCGAGCAACGGTCAGGAATCACAAGGCTGTGAATCAGTACCTTCTGCCCCAGGCCGTGAAACTTGAGTTTCCGGAAATGGACACCGAACTGACCATTCAACTGAGCCGAGTTGAAACGAATTGCGTCCTGGCTGAATCTTTGTGGCACGTTCCGCAACACAGAAATACGCCCGTGGTTGATTTGGGGGCTCACATTCGTTCTCAGGTTGCGCAGCATCGTCCTGCAACCCATCAGGCTGCGGGAAACGTCGTGATCACTGACAGTGATCGGGATGGCCGAGGGTGGCCATCGACACAAACTGCCAGCCTGCCGAGCCCACCTTCTTTGAACAGTGCTCTCTCCGAAAACCTGGACTATAGTCAGAGGTATCTCCGCGGTATCTCGCCCCCGGGTGAAGTCGGCAAAGCTTCCTTCAATACGAGTGAGGAATCCGAATGGAGCCTGCCGTCAGATCGAATTCAGTTGACCGGCAGGTCCAGTCATGTTGACCCTGCTGTCGCTGCTGAAACCGTTCCAGACACGCCGGAGTTTGATTTGCCGCCTGCGGAAGAACCCGAATGGGACCTGCCTTCGAGGTCTGAAGCAAGGGCTCCCGCGCGACGATGGAACATGCGATGGTTTCGATAGCTCGCCGGTATATTCGGAATAGCCAGTACAATCGGAAAAATCCGTTGCAACGTCCTGACTGCGTCGATAGCCTGTCCACTCTCTTTCTCTCCTGAACCGGGCACGTCGAAATCTCGACCGCTTGCTGCCAGTTGGCAGTGAGCTTGTTCCATGCTGGGACTGTGCCGTGCAATCGAAAATCCCTCGCGAAGTTTTTTCGTCTCTGAATTTCCTTCGCCCCCTGTCATCGGGCGACGCAACCAATCAGGATCGCCTGCTGCCCAAGTGGCTTTCAGAAAGCACCGTGGCTCGACCCAGTGTGCCTTTTTCACTGGTGCGTCCGCGCCAGCAAGCGTTTCGAGACCTTTCACCGTCTCTGCGACATTTGGCGAGAACAGCGTTCGAATTGCCCGCCGCCGGGGACGCTGCCGTCGCAATCCTCCGGATTGCCGAAGATCCTTCGCTCACGCCGGAGATGTCTGGCCGATGCGGCCTTCAGGCCGGGCTGATCCTTCTGGACGCCGGCGATCAACGCAGAGGCTGGAATGTGATTCAGCGATCGATGGCACGAATGACCAGTGCGCCGGAATCAGCATCTTCGTCGGCCAGCCCTTCGCTCTTCGCGTCTGATTGGATTGCACTGGCTGCAGGTGCAGTGGCAGCATGTGACGATGCCGCAGCAGGGGTTGAAGCTCCGTCGAGCTGTTCATTCCATCAGATCCGTTCTCGTCCACAGCGTCGCATTCTCACCGGCGACCCGGTCGTTGACCCTTGTGGAACACATGAATTTGATGGGCGATATCCTTGCGCTGCGTTCCGTGTTGTTTCTTCGACGCCGTCAGATGCAAACGGCATTATCCTGTATTTGTGAGGCCATTCAATTCTTCGAACGTGGAGCCGATGACGAAGCGATGGCAGGAGCACTCCTTTGGCGAGCATTTCTGTATGCTCGATCAGCTGATCAGGAAGAAGCTGCACTCGATTGCTCTGCAGCGCGGACTGTGCTGATGAATCTGCCTGCTGAACGCTGCACGTTTCATACATCCGTAATTTGCAACTTGTTGAACGGAAATTATGAAGGCAGCCTGAATGCTCAACTGACACCGGCTTGCACTGACGACATTGAATGTTCCGGCAAGTTCGTTGAGCCGTTGTTTCAGCGATCGGCTGGCCGTTCCAGATGGAACTGAAGGCCACGGAAACTGGACAGAGATGCTGAAGTTTCGTTTTCGACCGACGCGCCGCTCTTGTTCGGTGGCCGGGGATGATCAGGTGGGTCGCTCGACTCAACGTTTTGCTCAGACAACAATGCTGAAGTTTTGCTTCGTCTGTTCGATACGGCTCACACATGCGGAGGTATTCATGCCGCGTTTCATGACATTGCTGGTTCTGGTCGCTGGTATGTTGACATCTCAGATTGCGGTAGCGCAATCCGAAACTCCAGAAACGGAAGAGGGATTTCGTTCGCTGTTTAACGGGACCGATCTGTCGGGCTGGCGGGGAGATTCCGAATTATGGTCGGTCGAAGACGGTTGCATCACGGGTACAACGAACGGTCCCGATCATCTTGCGTATAACAAGTTTCTGATCTGGGACGGAAAGGTTTCTGATTTCGAGTTTCGATGCGAGTTCAGGCTGGAAGGCAGGAACAATTCCGGGGTGCAGTATCGTAGTCAGCAGGATCCATCGAAGGGCGATTTTGTGTGCGTTGGCTATCAGGCCGACATCCATGCGAATCCGAATTACACGGGAATGCTGTACGACGAGAAAGGCCGCGGGATTATCGCTCAACGCGGGCAGAAAGTTGTGATCACTGCTGATGGTCGGAAAAAGGTTGCAACTCTGGAGGTCAGTAAGGAAGCGATCGATCTGACGCAGTGGCATACGCTTACCATCATCGCCCAGGGCAATCACCTTGTTCATAAGATTAACGGCGTCGTCACTGTTGAAGTCACTGACGATCAGGAAGATGAACGTGAAATGGAGGGTGTTCTGGCCTTTCAGGTGCATCGCGGCCCGGCAATGAAGGCTCAATTCCGAAATATCCGTCTTAAGGAACTGCCGCCGAATCCGGTGAAGCCACAAACCGGAATGAAGTCGCCTGCGAAGAAGCCAACCAGGGGGAAAAATGCTTCGCAAAATGCGCGATTGGACAAATCGGCCGCCCCGACACCCCAGTGGATCTGGCTGAACGATGGCGATGTTCCTGAAGACAAAGTGTTTTTTCGGCGGGAGGTGAGTTCAGCGGGTGTGGGAGCGGCTCGTTTGTATGCTGCCTGCGATGACGTCATGAAAATCTACGTCGATGGTACTCTGGTCGCAGAAGGAAACAACTGGCAGAAACCCGTGTTTGTTGACATCACCGGGCAACTGGATCTGGATGACCCGAACAAAGATCATGTGATTGCGATCGAAGGCGGGAATGGCAGGAGCGCAGCCGGGCTTGTCCTGAAACTGGATCTGGAATCCGGCTGGCGCGACGCATGGACAGTGGTCAGTGATTCTTCCTGGCAAGTCAGTACAAAGCCGGAGGACGGCTGGATGAAGACCGGATTCAGGCCCTCACAGCCATGGGGAAATGCAGAAGTGGTCGCCGCGCTGGGCAGTGGGCCCTGGGGAGATAAGGTTACTGCCGAAACGCTGGCTGCGGCCGCTCCATTGAAAGATCCTGAGGCCACCCCGGCTGAGTCATTAAAAGTAGCGAAGGGGTTCAATGTTGATCTGTTGTATTCTGTGCCAAAAGGAGAGCAGGGGTCATGGGTGAATATGTGCGTCGATCCCCGCGGGCGTTTGATCGTTTCTGATCAGTATGGCTCGTTGTATCGAGTCACTTTACCGCCTGTTGAGCAGGAACATGGTCAAGGGACAGACGCCGCACGATCACCAGACGTTGGTTTGAAGATCGAACCCATCAATGTCGAAATTGGAGAAGCGCAGGGGCTATTGTGGGCGTTTGATAGTCTTTATGTCAGTGTGAACCGGGGGCAGAAGTTTGCCAGTGGGCTCTACCGTGTTCGCGATACGGATGGCGACGACGAACTGGATACCGTTGAGACGCTTCGTACGTTGAATGGTGGTGGTGAACACGGACCGCACGCTGTGCTTCTTCATCCTGATGGCAAGTCGCTGGTGGTTGTTTGTGGCAACGGTACGGAACTGACTGAGATCGCTTCGTCAAGGCTGCCATCGTGGGACGAAGACTTGCTTCTGCCACGTGTAAAAGGCCGTTTCATGGTGGGCAAGCGTGCTCCGGGCGGATGCATTTACAGAATCGATCCGGACGGTAAAGAATGGGAACTGCTTGCTGCGGGTTTTCGTAATCAGTTTGATGCAGCGTTTGACACAGAAGGCGAACTGTTCGCCTATGACGCAGATATGGAGTGGGATATCAATGCGCCATGGTATCGACCAACGCGAATCTGTCATGTGGTCAGTGGTGCCGATTTTGGTTGGCGCAGCAGTGCCGGAAAGTGGCCGGTCTACTACGCCGACAGTGTTCCGCCGGTGGTCAACATCGGCCCTGGTTCTCCCACAGGTGTCTGCTTCGGCTATGGGGCAGCTTTTCCCGAGAGATATCAGGAAGCCCTTTATGCGTGCGACTGGAGCTACGGCAAGCTTTATGCCGTACATCTGAAGCCACAGGGTGCAACGTTTACGGCTGATCTGGAAGAGTTCATTACCGGCACGCCCCTGCCTCTCACGGACATTGTTGTCAATCCGATGGACGGAGCCATGTACTTCGCGATTGGCGGTCGCAAGGTGCAGTCGGGGCTGTATCGGGTGACACATGAATCGACTTTGGTTGCAAATCAGAAACAGAACACAGCCGACGTTCTGCGGGCAAAAAACCGACATGAAAGAATCGCGTCGCTCACGTCCGGCATCGCCGCCGTCGACGGGGGAGCAATTGTTTCGACGTCCCTGCCAGGACTGAAATTGCAGGTCGATCTGGAAGAGACGCGAGCGAATTCCGTGACCGTGCCGATTCATATTGATGCTGAAAACACGGTGTGGACAAGCGCCAGCGACATTGGAGACGAAGAGTCGCTGCGAACATTGCTTCGCCGGTATGCCAACAGCACGCTAAGTGTCGCGACCCATCCGGATTCGGCACATGGTGCACTTGTTGAGGTCATGGATATTGCGCAATCGTGCGGAGTGAAAACTGTGACGCGGTTCGGTTCGTCCAGAAATCGGTTTCTGCAGAACGACGAATTTGCAACTGCCCGTCAGCAACGCCGCGGGTTGGAGGTCCTGCATCAGGCTGCCAATGCTGGTATCGTTGATGCGGCGATTCTGAATCAGATCAGTGATGGACTGGCAAGCTCCGATCGATCGATTCGCTATGCGGCTCGTATTGCTCTGGAGCATCGGGCGATGAACGCCTGGACTGACTGGGCTGGCAATCTCCGTGATCCAAACGCGGTTATTGGTTCAGTGATCGCCCGGGCTCGGTCGCATGAGAGAGTCAACATGGGAGACAAGGACTCAATCGACTCACCAATTCCTGACTGGTCAAATTCCTCGGTTACTATCGACGTGAATCGTTCGGCCATCACATCGGAAGTGCTCGAAAGGCTGGCATCGCTGGATACCAGGTCCCTGTCGGTGCAACAGCAGATTGACGTCTTGCGAGCCATCACGCTGACGTTTGTTCGCATTGCTCCTCCAAACGCAGACGAACGAGAAAAGATTATCCGTCGAGTCGAAGGAATGCTGCCGGCGAAGTCACCTGAACTGAACAGTCTGCTGGCTCAGCTTGTGGTTTACCTGCAGGCACCTTTTGCCGCAGAGAAGCTTGTGCCGATGATGCTCGACGCACCAACACAGGAAGAGCAGATTGACCTGGCAAGCAGTCTGCGGCACCTGAAAGTCGGCTGGTTACCCCGGTTACAGGATGCGTATTTTGGCTGGTTTGTACGTGCTTCCACGTATCGAGGTGGTGCTACGTTTGCGCTGTACATTGATAACATCAAGAATGATGCTGTCGCAAATCTGAATGCCGAAGATCGACAACGACTGCAGCCCCTTCTGGACCAGAAACCGGAGTCTGACGCTCCTGTCTTCACCGCTGCGCCTCGCAGTTTTGTGAAAGAATGGACGATGCAGGAGCTTGTTCCGCTTGTGCAGGCAGGCTTGAAGAATCGTGATTTTGATCACGGTCGGAAGATGTTTGCAGCAGCATCATGCTTCGCCTGCCATCGCTTTGACAATCAGGGAGGCAGCGTTGGTCCTGACCTGACGGCCTTATCCGGGCGATTCAGCTCGCGAGATCTGCTCGAATCCATCGTCGAACCCAGTAAAGTCATCAGTGATCAGTATGGGTCCGTCAACATCGTGACTCTGGATGGCAAAATCATCAGCGGCCGTATCATCAACCTTGCCGGCGATTCTTTCCGGATTCAGACGAACATGCTCGACCCGGGCACCCTTGTGGGCGTAGATCGCAAGCAGATCGATGAAATGACAGAATCCCGGGTCTCTATGATGCCAACAGGCTTGCTGAACACGATGAATGAGGAAGAAGTCCTCGACTTGCTCGCCTACCTGCTGAGCCGTGGGGAACGAAACCACGAAATGTTCCCAAATTGAAGCCTATCGGTTCGAAATCGCGGTTTCTGGGCCGTTTTGACGGGGATTTTACTGATTTTCGCCGGTGGCGCATCGGCCTGAGTCCAACAGGAATGCCGCCCGGAGGCACCGTTTCAGATTTTTTCTGAGTTCTGTGTAACACAATCGCTCAGATCTCGCTGTGAGTGTTTAGTCCCACACGAAACCTCACAAACAAAGGATCTGAGCCATGAAATCAATCGTCTCTACCACGATCGCCGTCATCCTGACCGTATGCGTAGCTACTTCCTGTGATGCAGGAAATTCCAAGGGTAGCAACTTCCGTGGATTTAAGAACGGCAGCAGCAATTCCCAAAACAACAACCGAATCAATGCAAGATTCGGAAGCCAGACAAAGAGCAACGTTCAGCACCACAACGTTCAGCACCACAACGTTCAGCATCACAACGTTCAGCATCACAACGTTCAGCACCACAACGTTCAGCACCACAACGTTCAGCATCACAACATTCAGCACCACAACGTTCAGCACCACAACGTTCAGCACCACAATCAGTTGCAATTGTGGACGGGAAATACGGGCCATCAGGCTTCAGATCTGAGCAGCTGGATCGGCGGCAAGTAGATCTTGTTGCAGCCAACTCAATTCCAAAAGAACAGGGCAGGTTGAATTCAACCTGCCCTGTTTCTAATTGCTGATGACATACCGAACGTTACTGGTTGATCTTCCAAAGGAGCCAAAACTCACTGTTCCCTCCTTCGGACTGCAAGGTGTTCAGAATGTTGGATACGTCCAGCAGTGCGGACTGGCCGTCACTCGCGACGATAAATCCTTTCGCCTGAATGATCGTGCCGTTGGCAACAGCGATGCGAGTTTGCGAGATTCCATTTGCGGACTCCTGCAGCAATTCGGAGACGCTTTGACTGGTTGCAGACGATTTCCCGGTCTGGTCCGCAGGAACATGGATGCGGATCGTCAGTTTTCTTTGAAGGCCATCCTGCCTGAATGTCCCAACCATGGAGAACTGAGCATCTTCGGGGGGATTGCTGAAGTACTTCTCGAGCGATTCTGCGCTGGGTAGCCTGGCTTTGATCACGTTTGCGAATGGCGCATTTTCGCGGAGCCAGACTGACTGAATGATTTCTCCATCGGCTCTTCGAATGTGATTGAATTCGTCCCCATTCTGTTGTTCGAATCGGGCCTTGTACTCTGCGAGTTCTCGGACTGCGTCATCACCAGTCGAAGTCGAATGCTGATTGGATCGCCATGTGACCACGTCTGTCGAACCGTCCGGCTGGATGGTGATTGTTGTCAACTGGTCGCCGACAATGCATCCCAGTGTCATCACGAACGTCAAAAGAAATAGACACCGCCACGTCTGCATCGATTTGCCCTCCTCGTAATAAATTCTCACTGATTGCCTCTGAGACACATCTGCGTCTCCAGATGCTCAACCGATGAGTCACTCATTATCCATTGTCCATTTCGGGGCGCAGGAAAGAAGGTGAGTTTTCGAATCTGTCGATATTGACCCGACTTTCTTGATGAGGCTCGTCCGAAAGTGGTTTGCTGCCGTTGCCTGGCACAAGAGAGGCATCGTTTGAGTCGAAGGGGGAAACTCGGACCCCACCCGTCAAGACAAATTCTGTGTACCGTTTCGGGGCAAATTATCACTCCTGAGCCATCGGCGTTCTGGTTAGAATTCTGCTGCAGGTCGTCTCCTGAATGCCGCGTCGTCAGGTAAACTGAAGGGCTCTTGCCTGCGACGATTCGCGGGCCGTCTTATGGATTGGGTGATGGAAGGGCTGAAAGGCATTTGTTCATGGGTCTGCAAGAAATCTGCCAGCAATTGCAGTGTCGTCGGCAGTTTGAGAGCGAAGTTGACTTCGTAAACCACGCGATGCAGCGATGCCATGAGTTTGAGGCGAACGGGCCACTCTGTCCTTTCCCCGCGAAATCGGTGTGCCGGACGATTCGCTGGAAACGCTACGGTGAGCGAAGTCTGTATCTGGCGGTCTATGACATGACGGCCTTTGAAGACCTGTTTGATTTTCAGCTGTTTTGTAAATTTGCTTCGACGGCTCATCAGGAAATCTATCAGCGTGATGCCATCGAACAGGTGGATGTCAGCTGGTTCGTTCCGGACCCTCGCGAGCGCTTCGTCCCTCCCCTTGTCACGACGTGGTGGAGCGGGAGTATTGCTCCGGCAGTCAGAAATGGTAAAGGCTGCCGAAAGTTTGTGACCGAATTACAGCAATGCGTGCCTCGTTCATTTGAACTGCTTTCCGGGTTGAATCTTCGCTGCGGAATTGAGCATCGCATTGAAAGTGGAGAATTAGAATTCATTGGGAGAACGAATGATCAGTACGTACACGTGATGATTCTGGACGATGGATTCAACTTTGATTCCGAGGACTCGTTTGAAGCGGATTCTCTGGAGGTCGATTCCGATAGCAGGCTGATCGTTCATCGCACTGGCGACAGGATTTTTGGTGGCGTTGATTATCTCGCCGCCTTTGGGACCTGGAAGGGTGGCATGCGGAAGCCACCCGGTCGCTGCAAGGATTTTCGATACAGGCTCACGGAATCCGACCGACATTTTCAGGTTGTACTTCAGGGAACCGGAAACTGGGACGAAACCTCCCCCGTGGAGGCGAAAGCATTATGGGAATCCAGCCCGTTCTCGATTCCCAAAAGCAAGTGCGATGACGACATGAACGTCGCTATGGATTTCATCTCTTCCATATTGATTCGCTTTTACTCCGAGCATCCCCGGAGTCGATACTTCAGCTCTCGTCGAATTGCTGTTGTGTCACCCATGGCTGTAAGAATCTGGGGGACCGACAAGAACAGATTCATCCTGATGCAAGGTGATACACCGGAGCAGCTCACCGATCATGGTGACCCGACGCAACCCTAGCAGCCTGTTAAGAACGGGACTGGCTCGAGCAGGAGACCTTAGAACACGATGGTTTCCAGTCGTCCTGCGTGCCTGTCCCGGTTTTTCAACATACAGCTAGGCTAGGCTAGGCATGGCGTGAAGCAGGTTCGCGTACCATGGGCCGAGAAAGGCAGTCGCTTTACCATTCTCTTCGAGAGGTTTGCCATTCAGGTGCTTCTGGCGACTCAAACCGTCAAAGGCGCCATGAGCATTCTGGGAACGAAATGGGATCAGACTTGGTCGATCATTGAACGCGCGGTGGCTCGAGGCAAGGCTCGCAAGGAGCAGCAGCCGATGCCTCGACTGGGGATCGACGAGAAGGCTTTTCTCAAAGGGCAAAACTACATCACTCTGCTTTACGATCTGGACAACAGCACGGTCGAAGCGATCTCCGATGGAAACGACACGGAGGCCGGAATCGCCTGCCTTTCTCAACTTTCTGAGGATCAGATCCAGTCTGTCGAAGCCATTGCGATGGACATGAATGCGGCCTACGTCAAAGCGGCGAAGCAAGTCATTCCGTTGGCGGAGCACAAGATTGTCCACGATCGGTTTCACGTCATGCAGATGGCCACAAAGGCGGTCGACAAAGTCCGTCGAGGCGAACATCGGACTCTGATCAAAAGGGCGATGACCGTCTCAGCAAGACGAAGTACGTCTGGCTGACCAGCCATGAGAATCTCAGCACAAAGCAGCAGGAGGTCTTTGATGCCACATACGACCCGCAACTCCAGACCGGCAAAGCATGGGCCTACAAGGAATGCCGCAATGCGGTTGTTCCGCGGTCATTTCGCAAGATTCAGAGTCGCTCGTCGGGCGATACCAACGAAGTCGTTGATATTAAACCGCCCCATTGCTGACTTTTGTTATGATGCCGCTGGTCGCCCAATCACGCGGGTGGCTACGAATCGTGAGGAGCGCGGTGGATTGCAGCGATCCGTACTCTGGACAGCCATGACACTGCGATTCGGTCTGGTAAGAGTCTTAACTGAAACAGGTGCACGCACGCATCTTTCGGGCGATGTCGCCGCGTTTCGAGTTTGAGCTCACTTTAAATGGGGGTGGACAGGATCGTTCTTCGTTTCAATTCCCTGCCAAAGTCATTCGTTGAACGGAAGTTGTACTGATGCCTGATGCTATCGATGAATTTGAATCCATCTTCTCGTCGCGCTGAGAAGCAGAGTTTCGAATTTGCCGACATTCCAATCGAATCTGTCACAATTGTGATGACGGAGAAGCAGCCGCCGGAGAACAGACAGCAGAGGCTGTGCGCTCGTTTGTACGGCCGCTCCAAAGTGCGAACTCGTGGCGAATTATTTCCGGCGCGGAGTTTTCCAATGTGAAAACGCTGCTGGAGATGATCGATACCGAGCAAACCGATCTGATCGTCACCTATCGTCACCTGCATGAACGTGACATGCTGCCTGTGCACAGCCTGGGCGTTTACCTGGATATGCTGACTCAGACCACGTCGATTCCGGTACTCGTATTGCCGGGTTTATCACATGCTGATTTGCTGTCGCTGAATGACGGCGACTGCGATCGGGTCACATGATCGTGGCAGATCATATTTCCGGTGACAATCGTCTGATCAATTACGGCGTGAAACTGTGTCGAACAGGGGGCAGTCTGTGGTTAGTGTCATGTCGAAGACGATCGCATTTTCCAGCGATACGCCGCCGCTGCCATTCGCCGGATTCCGAGCTGGATTCTGATGACACTATTCGGCCTCGAATCGCACCGTTACACGACGCTCGCCAGTTTTCAGCATGCGAAAAAGTGATCAGCACGTCTCACGCGGACATCACCGTGACATTAGCCACGCGCTGGCGCCAGAGGCCATCATCTGCAGGATTATCGACGCCTCATCCATTCCGGAAAACATTGACCTGCTGGTGATGAACACAAAAGATGATGACCAGCTGGCGATGAACGGCCGCGCGCGTACTCGATGAGTGCTGGAACTGACCGATGTCCCCATGCTGTTGTTATGACCGCCGAAAAGCGGCTGCGGATCGAGCGGCAATAGTCTACTCAATCCGAGCGTCTGTTCAATGTGATAACCTTTCTGTTGTGATAAGCCTTGAACCGCCGTTGCCGGTGGCAGCTCGTCCGAAATTCCTCTTTCGCGCCAGGCCCCGTTGGGATGCAGATGCAACAGACACTGAGCAAAGATAGAAATTGAACGATGATAGATTTCCTGTTGATTGCTGAAACAGCGACAGCGGCTGCAACGGTGACCACGCTGTTTCGACCTCGGGCCACGATCTTATTCGGATTGATTCTGGCCGCCATGATTGCGGCTTTGGCTCTGGAAGAAAAACTGCACGCGAAAAAATCAATTATCGTCGGGACGTTTGCCGGACTGTGCATGATTCTGGGTGTACTTACGGCTCATCGGGCACACAAACGGATCCGAGGGAGACGGAAACGCGGACCTGCCAATCTACGTTGAGTCGCTGACTGGGGCGTGATCACCATCATTCTGGGGGCAAGCCTGTTTGTTGAAGTGACCAGTCGATCCGGTGTGTTCACCTCGATGGCGCATTATCTCACGCGGAAATCCGGCGGCGATCCATTTCGCCTTTTGATTTTCTATGGTTTGCTGACTGTCTTTTTCGGCTGTGTTAAACAACGTGACAGCCATGATCATCGGATCGCTGACAACCGTTTCGCTCCGGAAGCTTGGCCGCAATGACCTGTTATGCTGATTTCTTTGACTGAGGGTATGCTCACCAACGTCGGCGGCCTGCTGACTTTAATCAGCAGCGTGCCCAACATCATCGGGAAGGTCGCCGGAATTTCATTTGCAAAGTTTTCCCGTGAGCAGCCCCTACGTTTTTGTCATGACCGCTGCCACGTTGTTGATGGCCGTGGAGATTCAGCATCACGGGGCTGAAGACGGAAAACCGATAAGGCAGACGCACGAAGGCTGGTGGAAGTTTCGACGCAACGGAAAGCGTCCCCAGTCAATCATTCTTCTGGTTTTCAGTGGCTGCCCTTGTCGCATTCATCGGTTGCCTGGCAGGACAGTCCGCGCTTCCATTCGGATTGAAACCAGCTGGACATGGGTTTTGTGGCATTGTTTTTGCGGGTGTTGTGCTTCTGGCTTACAAGCACGAAGTCGATAAATTCTATGCTGTTGTTGACTGGGACCTGCTCTTCGCATTCTTTTAGCCGGCCTGTTTGTCGTCATCCATGTGCTTGAACACGCCCAGGTGCTGGCCGTTCTGGTCGAGGCATCTCGGCATTGCTGCAACTTCCATCGGGTATAAACTCGATGTCACCGGTCGTGAGTTCCGCGATTGCCAGTTCCGTAACCGACAATATCCCACTTTCAAGGCTGTTCTGGCTCGCGTGCTTGGCAACATGCGGCAGACACCGGGCGATTCGCCGTTTTGGTGGTGCGTAATCTTTGGTGCAAATCTGGGAGGAAACTGACGCCCATCGGAGCTGTCGACGGTAGTCGCAATGACGATCATCCATCGCCAGAAACTGGATCTCACTCTCTCTCACCTTCACCGTGGGTTTCGTCAAAGCGGCCGCTCCATTTGCTGTTCTGCAGATCATCCTTGCCATGATGTACGTGCTGATCGCCGTTTGAAATTCCAGCAACATTCCGGGCCGCACTTCTCCAGCGGGCGGGCTGAAACGCGATGATCTGAACGTCACCTGGAATCCTTCGTAAGCTCGATTGCCGATTCGGCGAAGGCCTTGCCAATTTTGCGTCATGACTCCGGCAGAGCCCCATAGTGAAAATCGAAATTGGAAACGCTTTGCTTCAGAACTGACAGCTCGCAGCTGAACGTCGCAGCGTAGAGTTCATCAATGCGTGGTGTCCCGTTTCCCGAGACACGAGTCTTTGACCTGCTTGTTGAAGTGCATCGACTTTCGGCTTGATGGTCTTTTCCAGTCTCTCGCGCAGGCGGACAACTTCCCATATCCCAGAATTCTTCTGTCCTGACGGCGACGACACGACCCTGAAACTCCGGAAGCATCGAGGGAGCTGCCATCGCATCACGAAAACTCTGATGCACAGACGCACGCTAACGCTGTTCACCGGCGTACTTATCGGTTGGCCCTCCGACTCCCATCACGCCAATAACAAAAGGCAGCTCCGGAGCGGACAGATCCTTTCGGACATCACGAATCAACTGGAAGCCAGCAGTTGACTGCTGGTCATACCCCGGGTTGACCGCGATCAGATAGGTACCGCTATCGACCATATCATTCCAGCCACGGAACCAGACAAAACCAGCCAGCTGATAGCCGCGGGCCGGTTGATAGTCCGGGACAACACGTTTGATGTCGCTCAGAACATTCCCTGACATGATCGATCATTAGTCGATACCAGCCAGGTTGCATTAGTCTTGTCTGTTGCTTATCTGAGCGATGTCTTTTTCTGGCTCTCCAGTTTTTCGATCTGCGCTCAACTCCACTGGTATGGACCCGCACAATTGGACGAAAGTCGTATTAAGGCTGCCACCTCCCCACGCGGTCCAGTAATCAAAATGGGTTCATCCAGCAGCTTCGAGGCGTAGAGACCAAAAGTGTTATTCCGGGCCGATCTTGGGACCGCCCGCCGCGCTGCTCCATAGCCCACGGTCAGGCGGCCAACCTGCTCTTCATCTGCCGATCCAGCGAAGAAATCCAGACGCGTTCGCAAACGACTGGCTTTCTTCTTCATCCAACAGGTCATCCAGCAACGGCGCAGCAGATGGATTCCAGCGCATCGACTCCAGCGTCTGCCTTCGCGTGTCCCTGCATGTTGGGCGCAGCCAGAATAAAGCTCTGAGCGGTCGTTCCTGACCAAATACGTCCTCGCAGGAAACCACTAAACGCCACGAACATGATCATGACGGCAGATCGTCGACGATGGCGATGGGCAAACAGATTCGTGATGGTTCCTGGAGTGTAAGCAGCAATCAACATAGCCAGAAGTGAGCGTACCGCCTGACTTTACAACAGGCAATGGCCCCGATCATGATCCAACAACATCACCACAATACAGCTTCAACGCACGACTGGTTTCACCCGCTGCGACCAACGGTATATACCAACGATATCCTCGCATTATGCCACGACAACCTCCCGCTCAGCGACAGCAAAACTCAGGCTATGCGTTCTTATCTTTGTGCCAGACGGTGCTGGTGATGACAGGCGTGGCGGCGATTTGGATTGAATTCGCCACCATAAGCCAACGGGCGACAGACAATCCTACGACGCCATCGGGCTGCGGTACCCTGGGAAACGGTTTCAACAGGAACTTCACGAATCCGAATTCCGAAAACCCTATGAGGAAGCTGCAAGGAACAAATCAGGCCGGTACTTCCGGACGCGGCGGGAATCGTCTTATCGGCCACCGCTTTCCGCTGACCCATCGCTGCGGCCGACTGGCTGTGTGGTCGGCAGTTCTGGTTACCCGAACGATGAACATCGCTGCCATAGGTACTCTTCAGCATCACTTCTTTAGCTGGGTCCGGTATCATCAGGGGAATGGGCGGCGTTGGGCGGTGGGCTCTTTTCGTCGTGTCGATGTGCGGGTCGGTTGTACGCACGGGCCATTCTCACCGAATCACTCGCATTACTCCTGGCAACGTTCCTGACAATCCTGCTCAGTCAGTGGGTGAAACATCCTCGGCTCCGCTATTCAATCGCCATCGGGTGTACCATTGGACTTTCTCTGCTCAATCGGACTATCATCGTTTTCTGGCTGCCTTTCATCGTATTGGGGATGGCGTTTGTTACCCGAAAATCAGACGACCGAACGATACCCTGAAGACCACGATGTCCAGCACATCTGCCTTGTAATGACGACCGCTGTTGTCATCTACGCGCTTCGTGGGGCATTCGGAATTGCGTGGTTCTGAATCGATTCATGCCCACGGGAACTCAGGGTTAATGGAATTGTCCGCGGCCTCATTGACGAAGCTGTCGGCGAGACGGAATTTGGTTCAATCTGGACAATTCCGATTTCTTTGCCGGAATTCAGACAGTGGAAATGACCCGAATCGAACATGACTCGCCAGGGCTGACTACAGCAAGGCCAAAAGCATTACAGTGGATCGCCGATCATCCGGTGGATGCTGTCCGCCTCGGTCCCATGAAAATCGTGAATGAATATCGACCGCATTCCGTCACCGAATTCATTGTTCTGGTGCTTGCAATCATTGGCATACTGCTGACCTGGCGAAGTCTGGAAACGCGAATCTTCGCGTTCCTTCCTGCAAATGCCGTCATGATCGCTTTGACATGGTCTTGGAAGGCCGATTTGTTGTCCGCTGCTCTTCAGTCTTCACGCTCTGGTGGCTGTCTGGCAATCATTCCAGAGCCTTCGGTGTTCTATTGGGGATCTCCGCCTGCGCCCGTCGCTCACTTGAAATATGCAGTGAACACCCCATGCTGGGCGACCCTGTTCACCTGATTTGAATCTGTTTTCTCTTCGCACGCCTGTAACAAGTGATCGAACATACCAAATACTTCCTCTGCCTGCTGACCATTCTGACAACGTTCGGTCCTTCTTCGCCCACTTTGCACGCGGAATCCCTTTCACTGAAGAAAGGTGACCATATTGCCTTGTCGGCGCGCCCTGGGAGAACGGATGCGGCACCACAATCACTGGGAGACGCTGCTGCATGCACAATTTCCGACGAAAATCTGGTTGGCGCGGTCTTTATTGCCGGGTGATATGAGCCATTCGAACGAATCGATCTCGGGCGCTGGTGAACCTGACAAGCACCTGACGCACAGCAAAGGCGAGCGTGATTCATGTTCTTCGGCTTCCAGTGATCACGCCGGCGGGGTTTGGATCCAGGTCGTAGAACAGATGACCCGGCTGGTTAAAGAGACTCAGGGAAAAACTATGACGGCACCGGGCTCCGCGCGCGTGCCCTGATCTCTCCGATTGCCCTTCGAGAACACGGTGACCTAACCTGCCCGATGGTACCCGCCAGAATGCCAGCCTGAAAATGTACACAGAGGCACTCAAAAGTGTGGCCGATGAAACAGGTGTGGCCTTTGCCGATATCTACACACCGACGCTGGCTCTGTTCAGAAGCCACCGAAAAGCGACTGACGCTGAATGGTTCGCACCTGAGCCAGTTCAGGCTACAAAGCGGCTCGCGCGCTGTCCTGATGTCTGCGTTGTTTGGTCAGACGCCGACCACATGCGGACCCTAAACTGCACGCGGAAGTCAACGACAAGAATTTCCATTGGTGGCACCGCTACCGGCGGTAAATGGATACTCCATCTACGGAGCGCGAGGTGAAGCCGGATCTGACGGAACCTACCGGAACCGTGAAGTGATGGAACGCGAACGCGAGATTCTGGACGAAATGACGGCCAACCGCGATCAACGCATCTGGGCAGTCGCTCAGGGCAAATCTGTTCGGAGAAAGTTGATGACAGCAACACCCAGCCCTTCTTCACGGTAAAGACGAATGTAGGAGGTGAAGACGACAAGAATCGAAAGGCGGGAAAGCTTGGTTCGCTGGATTACCCTGAACAAGAACAGCAACAGAAACTTTCAAGATGGCGGAAGGATTCGAAATCGACATCGTCGCCTCAGAAGAACAGTTTCCGGAACTCGCCAACCCCGTTGCCTGAGTTTGAAACAGCAGGTCGTTTGTGGGTTTCGACGATGCCGTCCTATCCGCACTGGCAGCAAAGGCCAGGCTGGAAGACAAACTACTGATCTTTGAAGACGACAACGGCGATGGTCGAATGGATCCTTTGCAAAGTGTTCGCGGATTAGGATTTGCACCAGCCCACAGGGTTTGAAATTGGACGGGGCGGTGTCTACGTCGCCAACCTGACGTTCTATTCCGCAAGAAGATACAGATGGTGACGACAAAGAAGACGTACGGATTCGTCAGCTGATCGGTTTTGATACGGACGCATCACGGGTTGTCGGCGGCTCGAATGGGGTCCCGATGGAGCACTGTATTTTTCGGAGGGGAACCTTCAAGTATTCTCAGGTTGAAAGTCCTATGGACTGACTCGCATGCATGGCTCCGGCGTCTGGCGATACGACCCCACCGAAGAATTTGGTTCGTATATTTCAATGCCATTTGCCAACCGGGACATTCTTACGATCCGCTGGGGCAGGATTTTCATTTCCGATGCATCACCCGGTCAGAACTACTGGGCAACTCCAATCAGCGGAAAGGTCCAATACCCGGCAAAGCATGCAAGCGCATCATTCAATGACAGTGTGAATAACTTTGCGACAGCCAGCACTGCGGGGTCGCGATGTTTACCCGACGTTCTTTCCAAAACGAATCCCGCCCCAGCCGGGAGCGAAATGGTCTACAGTCGGTACCTGGAAGAGATGCAGGGCGATTTCCCTGTTGACCAATGTCATTGGTGATCGGGCGGTGCTGCAACACAGCATGAAAGAAGCGGCAGCGGGGTTTGAAGGCACCGAAAGAACTCCAGCCTGGTTTATTGCGACGATGGAAACTTTCGCCCAATTGAAATTCAGTTTGGCTCCGATGGCTGTCTGTATATTGTCGACTGGCACAACGCTCTGATTGGGCACCTGCAACATAATCTGCGAGAACCGTATCGCGATCATCTGCACGGACGCATCTGGCGAATACGCTGTAAGAATCGTCCACTCCTGAAATCCCCCGCCATCTCAGGAGAACCTGTTGCCAAACTGCTGGAAGTTCTGAAAGAGGTTAAAGGTCATGTTCGTTATCGAGCACGGCGGGAACTGGCCGAGCGGCCAACCGAATCGTTGTGCCCGCTGTCAGGACCTGGATCGCGGGTCTGAATACTACGGCAGCTGACTACGAATTGTATTTGCTGGAAAAGGCCTGTGGATGCTTCATAGACGCACAACTCTCCAGACCCGAAATCCTGAAAGCCGTGCTGACTTCGACTACCACGCGCGCGCAGCGGCTGTTCGGGTACAGTGCCTGGCGACAAGATCCCGGATTCGCTTGAACCTATTAAGCAGCGAATCAACGACGAACATCCTCGTGTCCGTTCGGAAGCTGTGCGTGCATGCAGCTTTTATGACCTGATTCCGCCGCACCGAATCTGCTGCGGAGACGGCCTTAGTTCTGAACCACGATGTCGATCGCTACCTGCAGTACACACTGGATGAGACAATGCGTCATCTTGAAAGTGTCCTGTAGTCCACTCGCAGAAACACCGACAGCAGACGGCCCCGGATGAAACTGGGCTGCAGGCAGGTCGAGGCTGAAACTTATTTCCAGAACCTGACCACATCGCAAAGGCGGCTTCATGTCGAATGCAGCTCCGGTCGTTGATATCAAGAACCTTTCCAAGCACTACGGAGTTCATCGTTTCCGGACTGACTATCGCTGACGCTGGAACGCGGCAATATCCTGGGGTTCATCGGGCCGAATGGTGCCGGAAAGACAACCACCATCAAGATTCTTGTGGGACTGTCTCGACCAACGTCAGGATCCGCGACCATCGCAGGAATCGACTGCGTGAATGATATTCGCCAAGGTCCGCAAGCTTGTTGGCTACATGCCCGATAAGTTCGGTTCGTACGATAATACGCGAGTCCGTGAGTACCTGGATTTGCTAGCGGCATTCAGCAGCATCCTGCGAAAGGAAACGGCAGAAACGAATTGCCGAAGTTCTGGAACTCACAAACGCCATACATGGATGCAGGACCGTTTTGTCGAAAGCCTCAGTCATGGATGCAGCAAAGAATTGGCATCGCTCGAACGCTGCTTCACAATCCGGAAGTTTTAATTCTGGACGAACCCGCCAACGGACTGGATCCGGAGGCTCGAATCGAAATGCGGAGATTCTGCTTCGGCTGGCATCCGAAGGTCGAACACTGATCGTCACCAGTCATATCCTGCCGGAACTGTCTCGCATCTGTAATCTGGTAGCGATTATCGCCGTGGAGGTAAACTGAGGGCGATGGGGACGCTTCAGGAAGTAACCCGGGAATTATCGCAGAATCAAACTATTGAGATGCAATTCCTTCCGTCGCAGGATCTTCTCCGGACGCGGCAGCCAGAATCCGACAGATTCTCGGAGACGAAGTCGAGATCAGCGTATCAGAGACCGAATCCATCATTCGATGCCGCACCAAAGCCAATGAAGACGCCTGTCCCAGTTACTTCGCACACTGGTGGGGGACGGATGTCAGATCTCACAGTTCCGTGAAGTTGCAGGTGACCTGGAAGAAGCGTTTACGTCAGCAGCGCGGGAAGCGGATGCCGAACGAACCGGGACACCGAAAGCAACGACGGCAGGAGCGTCCGTAAGCGAGCGCGGTGGTGATTATCGAACGCGAACTGCTGGCACTGCTCCGCAGTTCGAAAGCCCTGGCCATACTGCTCACCGTGGCAATTGGCTTTGCGTTGGTCATTATTTCTGAAATGGCCAACCAACAGCGTTGCGAGATCAGGACAGTCTGCTCGGTAAGCAGGTGTTTCAATAGCTGACATTTGCAATGCTGATTGCGTGCATCCTGATTATCCCGTGTTTCCGGCAACCTCACTCGTGAAGGAAGTCCAGCGGAGAACGCTGGAATTACTGCCTGAATTCTCCCACTCTCGCGGCCCGCAATCTACTTCGGCAAAGTCGGCGATGATGGGATTTGTGCTGATGCTGATGTTCCGCCACCCTGCCCGCGATGTCGTACTGCTATCTGATGGGTGGACCCTCTCTGACAAAAGATGTTCTGCGGCTCTATCTGTTTCTGCTGGTTGTCTGTTTGCAGTTAACCGTCATCGGAATGCTGGTCGGTACCTGGTGCCGATCCACCAGCTTGCGGCTTCGATGGAGGTTATGGTGTGACATTCGGACTACTGGTGGTCACCGTGTTTCCGGATTACTTTCTGCGTGGCGGTGAAAGCATATTCGCCGTTGGCCTTCATTAGCTCAAATTACTGTCCCCGATTCCGGCACTGATGCGAATTGTGGAATCGGAATCGGTTAACCGGCATCGGCCTGCTCGAACAACGCGATGTTGTGCTTTGGTATCTGTTTTTTGCAACCATCTTTGTTGTCGGAAGCGTGATTGTGATTCTGGCCGAATCATGCCCTGCTCGACCGATCCCGATCACGAGGACTGATCACAGACGATCAGTCTGAGCGTACAGTGCCCGACGCGTCTTTTTCTGATTGACCCGCAAAAGCGTTCTGCGGGAATCCCGTGGTTTCTGAATCCCGTGATGGTCAAGGAATTCCGCAGTCGACAATTTACGAGGCTGCACTGGCTGCTTCGACTTGTCGCGGGCTGTGCGGTCCTGTCTTTGTTGCTCACGCTGGCGACGACGCTTGGTACCATCGACTGGGGTGTCGAAGCAATCGGCGGCCTGATCATCGTCCTTCAGAGTTTCATTGATTGTCCTGATGACGCCAGGAACTCCTCCAGGTGGCATGATTGCAGGCGAAATTGAAGGAGGCGGATGGAATCTGCTGCGCGTCACCCCGATGGGCCCGTTAAATTCTCAGCCCGGAAAGCTGATCAGCGTCTGCATCACTCTCTCGCCCTGCTGCTTTGCGCGTAACGCTGCCTGGGTATGCCATCATCATGCTGATCAAGCCGGTACTGCAGGAACAAGTCACTCAGGTTGTCATCAGCCTCATTTTTGCAGCCGTACTTTCAATGCTGATGACGCGACTGTCAGTTCGTTCTTCCGGGCGACAGCAGCAGCAACATCCAGCGTCGCCGGCGCATTGATCATTATATTTGCAGGTCCGATCCTGATCTGGATGAACCGCAACAGCATTCGGCATACATTTGTTGAACGATGCCTGACGATCAACCCCATGGCAGCAGCGTTAAACGCCATTCGGAGCACCCGGTTCCGTATGATCTGATCCCGATGGCGTGGAAAGTGACGAGTGGTATTTGCGTTGGATTGATCGTTGTGCTGTACGCTCGCATTTGGAAACTCAGTCAGCCCGACTAATGAGAACCAATGACCTCAACAAGCTCCTGATGCACCGCGTTCATGCAAGACCCTCTTCCCAGAGTTGCCGGACACGCTCGCCACCTCGCATCCCGCGTTAACTATTCGCGTAGCAGTGGCTGATGTTTCCGGGGCTTTCACGCACCGCATTGAACGCTTCCGCGTGCATACGACGAACCGATTCAGCGAGCAGACACCGCAAAACTGGATTCGGTTGAACCTGTATACGCATCCAGAATTTCTCCGGCTCATTGACGATTCCACACATTGCGCGATACGACAAATTGCCGATGCGCATGTTCCTCGAACCTGAGTTTACGCCGCCGAAACATCGAACGGTCCACCCGGAACACCTTCCGCTCTTCGACCGGGTTCTGCGGGAAAGTGAGGATTCAGAACTGCAGGAGCAGGCGGCCGTGGGACTGACCACCTTCGCCCGCGAATCACTCGCAGATATTTCCCGGTCATTCGATATTCTTCGCAGGCATCTCACCGAAAACCCGGATGCCGTTGTCCAGCTTCAATGCGCGATGGCACTGGTTGCCGCAGACGATCAGGACTCTGCTGATCCTGTTGAACTACGCTCAAGCTGATGGGGAGTCCGGTCGACTCGTTGCAGAACCAGCATTAGCGAGGTGGAAACACCAGGCAGCTGTCGGCATGTGGGAACAACGACTGACCGATCGTTTCGTCACAGCCACATCAATTCGACTGGCCTGCGAAGGACTGGCCGCGGCTGGAACGTGCAAAAGCGGTCAGTGACCTGGCAGGACTCGTCATGAACGACTCGGCACCATTCGCCCGTCGACTTCCGGCAGCCAAAGCGATCTCTGTTCTCAATACGGCGCTGTTGCCCATCGAACTCGCACAACTGCTTGGCAAAGGGTCTGTTCCGGAACGGATACTGGCCGTTCATCTGCTGATGATCGACAAACCGGAATCTCTTCAGGCTCTGGAAACATTCTGCATCGACCCAAACGATGGTGTTGCGGCCGCCGCATGGACTGCGGTTTACAGGCTGGATTCGCAGCGACTTGTGTCATTGCTGGAAACCGGCAGACACCACAATGACGCAGTCATTCGTATGACGGCCGCAGAATGCATGCAGACATACGAATCCATGCAACACTGCGAGTGGCTCAATGAAATGCTCGGAGATGAACACCTGGAGGTCCGAAATACAGCTCGTGAACAGCTGGTTCTGATTGCCAATAAGTCGCAGGACTTTCTTGCATCCATCGTCAATGCGGCTTCAGATAACCTGCTGAAGGAAGAATCCAACTGGCAGGGTCTGGAGCAAAGCCTGCTGTTGCTGGCACAACTGCATGGAACCTCCTACGCGCAGCGATGCATTCCCCTGGTCGACTATCCCCGTAGCGAAGTGGCAGTCACTGCGGCATGGCTGCTTCATCTTTACCCCGACGACCGGGTGAATGATCAGGTCCTGGAACTTATCAGTCGAAAGGATGACCTGGTCAAGTCCGGCGAATGGGTCGGAATGCCCGCTGGTGAAAGCTTCGGGCTCCAGGTCACACATTTGTTCCACTTTGCGGGATTACAGAGGCTCAGGAGCGTGGAGCCCAGACTTGAAAACAGTTTCAGCAAGGCTGAACCCGGTGTTGTTGAGAAACGAGCAGCGGCCATGTGGGCGCTGGGACTATTGAATGAGAAATCCGGAAACGCGGGTCTGTCCGGGAAGCTCATTTCGAGAGCGCGGGATCGCGATGGAATGCCTCCGGAATGGACCATCGTCCGCAACACCTGCATCCGAGCCCTGGGCATGATTCAGGCGGATTCAGCGATCGACGTTCTCAAAGAGTCCTACGATGTCGAATCTGCCGAAAGCCTGATCCCACATGCAGCCCGATGGGGGCTGATTGAAATGCAGGCCGCAGACTTGCCGGAACCGGAGCCCTACACTTCGACTGTTGGCGGTTTTCGGCTGAATCCTGCAGTCTCACGCACGAAGCCAGCCGAAGCGGGCCAGCCAGCCAACTAGCTCTGCCTAGTCGGCACTAATATCGACAAACCGCGCGAGGGAAGCGTGCGAAGCAATGCGAAACAGCTGCGCCGGGTTTGAAACGTTCAGTTTCTGCATAATTCTCGCGCGGTGTTTTTCAACGGTCTTTTCACTGATATGAATCGTTAGAGCAATCGCTTTGTTTGTTCGACCTTCGAACAAGAGATCCAGAACTTCTTTTTCCCGTTCCGTCAGCGACTTTAACCGGATCAGGGCATCCTGAATACGGCCGGTGATCGCAGTCGGCAATCCGGGTTCTTCTGTCTCCGTTGAGCCGGTCTGAAACCTCAGCAACCACCCCCGAGCTTCCGCTTCGATATCGAGAACCGTCCGCCAGCGAAGGTCGATCGGTAATCCTGTACTTGTGATAAGTTCAAACTTGCCCTCTGCGTCGAACTCATGCTTTCGAATCTCATCCAGCAGATCTGCGTCTACGCCAGCCTGAGTCAGGCAGGACCGGAATTGCTTTTCGCTGACGTGCGGGCAGTGGTTTGCGACCGCTTTTTCAGGCAGCTCGATCGACCAAAGTTTCAGGAATCCGCGCGAGCAATGGCGTACCGCGGGCTCACCTCGCTGTAAGAAACACCAGGCAGTCCAATCGGACCAGCACAGCGAATCAATCAGCGCAGAATTGACATCCGGATCAATTTGATGAGGTTGCATGCGTCCGCAATAGCACAGATTGAGGGACTCTGCTTCTTCCCTGAATTGAAGAGTCGACGACGGGTTGCAAACCGTTAAGTTGCACAGAAAGTCCATCGCAGCAAACGGACATAACCGGACAAGATTCAGGCAAAATAGGGAAACCCCTACCCACCCCCAATTACAAAATTACGCAATGAATAAGGCAATCCCGACGTAGTTCGCGCTGGGTTCTTCTCAATTTCTGTTTCGGAAACTTCACACCATGCCCGGCACATCTCACCCAGACTTCGTAATTTTCGAAGACGAGCATCTTGCAGCGGTGCACAAACCCACGGGGATCTTTGTTCACCGAACCGATGGCTGGGATCGCCATCTCACACCGCTTCTGCAGACAGTCCGGAAGACAATCGGGCAACGCGTCTACACGATTCATCGCCTGGATCGAGCCACGTCAGGTGTGGTTCTTTTCGGGAAAACCAAAGAAGCGTCTTCTGAACTGCATGCAATGTTTCGCGAACGGCGTGTGAAAAAGACTTACGTCGCACTGGTTCGGGGATACTGTGACGACTGCGGTACAATTGAATTTCCGCTTCGTCCGCGACAGCCAAATTCAGCGGACAAGTCCGTCCCCATTTCCAATGTGGAATTGCCCGAACAGGAATGCTGCACTCGATACGTAACCAACGCACGCTACGAATTGCCCTTCAAATCAACTCGCTACGACACCACACGCTGCAGCCTGGCAACGTTGCATCCGGAAACCGGTCGCTGGCACCAGATCCGGCGGCACGTTAACCGAATCGGACATCCCGTCATCGGTGATACGACGCATGGCGACAATACGCAGAACCGGTTCTTCAGGCAGCAATTTGGACTCAGTCGACTGATGCTGGCGGCAACCGGACTATCGTTCGTTCATCCGTGGACGCAGAAGGAAATCACCATTTCCTGCCCTCCGTCTCCAAGCTTTCAGGAAATTGTGGATCGCATTTGTCAGTGGTCGGTCCGGATCTGAAGTTGTCCGGATCGTTGGCCACAACATTTCATAACCGTTAGAGTGATCGCCCCGCCATTTTCAGCAGTTGGCTCACTGCCGACGGCTTGCCTGCGTTTTGTGCCGTCCTTCAAACCAATCACACAGACCAAACCATGCGTACCGGAAACATTGCCATGCTCCGCGCATCTGCGTTTTTCAGCCCCTGCTGTTTGTTCTTCTTCCATTTCTGCACCATCGCGCTGGCCGTCGATGAAACTGGCTCAAGCAGGCCGACTGCCGTGTCCTATCAAAAGGAAGTGGCTCCGATCCTTCAGCGGTATTGTCTCGGGTGTCATAACTCGTCTGAAACCGAAGGAGGCGTTTCGCTTCACACAAAAGCGGCAATACAAGCCGGCGGCGACAATGGTCCCCTCCTGTCCGGAGACGACCCTGCCAACAGCCTGCTGCTCTCAGTTCTGACATCCGACGGCGATGACCATATGCCCCCGGCAGACGAACTTCAGCCGGAAGAATCCGAAATCGAACTGATCCGACAATGGCTTCATCAGGGAGCAAAATTCGACGGCGACCATTTGCTGATGAAGACTCTGCCTCCGATTTCTCCCACGGGCAATCGCCACCAGACATCGGTCTTCAGTCTGGCATTCAGTCGAAACGGACATCAGAGATTTGAGGGACGATTCCGCAGCGTCCACATCGCCAACTTATCAGAAGGCTCCTCCAATCAGGCGTCAGCAGTCGTCACTGTCGAGGGAGGGAAAATTACGTCTGCTCAGCCGGACCCGAAATCCGACGATTCGCTGCTGATCTCCACGGGCATTGCGGGGTTCTCTGGCCGAGGTCTGCGCATCAGTTTGCCCGATGGATCCATTCAGACGGAATTCGGCGGACATACAGACATTGTCTACAGCATTGCAGCAACAAATGACGGCCGACTCATCGCGACCGCTGGATATGATCGACTGATCCGGATTCACGACGGCCAAAGCGGCACAATCCTGCGAACACTCACCGGACACAACGGAGCCATCTTTGATTTGTCCTTCTGTCCCGATACTTCGATCCTTGCCAGTGCCAGTGCGGACGGGACCATCAAGATATGGAACGCTGAGACCGGCGAACGATTCGATACTTTAAGCCAACCCCAGGCGGAACAATATGCCTGCGTCTTCAGCCCTGATGGCCGATTTTTGTATGCTGCCGGGGCCGACAACCGCATTCGTCAGTGGCAACTGGTAAGTCGTACAGAACCCCGGATTAATCCGTTACTGGAAGCCAGATTCGCACATGAAGCTGCGATCAGCCAGATCAGTATTTCCGGTGACGGCTTGTACCTGGCAACAGCAGCCGAAGATGGTTCAATCAAGATCTGGAATTCAGACAGCCTCACACAAATCGCCGTCACCCAGCTGCAAAACGATCTGCCAGCGTCATTAAAGTTCCACCCGGCGCAACCAAAGACATTCATTGGCACCATCTCCGGAAAGATCGAAACTCTGGAAGTTCCGACGGAAACGTCATCAACCATCGATTCCGGCAGCAACAAGATGTCAGCAATCGTGCTCGCTACTGACCAACCGCTGAATACTGTTGCTGAAGCCGAACCAAACAATGCACCCGCAGAAGCGCAACTGGTCGCCTTTCCCGCTGTTATCACTGGAACCATTTCCCCCAGTGCCCCATCGGAAAAACAGGAAACGGAGGACACAGTCCTCGCTGGTTCCGATTCCGACAGCAGTGATTACTATGCATTCGCTGCTGTCCGGGGACAACAAATTCAAATCGAAGTCCGGGCCGCGCAGGACAAATCACCACTGGATTCACATATCGAAGTCCTGACAGCAAATGGTGATCGAATTCTGCAGGCACAACTTCAGGCGGTTCGCGACTCCTACTTCACCTTCCGCGGAAAGGACTCAGACACAAGTGACGATTTCCGAATGTTTAACTGGCGGGAAATGGAACTGAACCAGTATCTGTTTTCGGATGGAGAGGTCGTCAAACTGTGGCTTTACCCACGAGGGCCGGATTCCGGTTTCAAAGTCTATCCGGGATTCGGAAAACGCTACACATACTTCGGGACAACACCCACATCACACGCCCTTCAGGCACCCGCGTTTATTGTTGAACCCATTCGCCCTGGAAGGCCTGTTGTCGACAATGGTCTGCCGGTGTTCCCGGTATTTTATGAAAACGATGACGACCCGTTGCGCATGTGGGGCAGTGATTCTCGCCTGACATTCATTGCCCCCGAAGATGCGACATACATCGTCCGAATTCGGGATGCTCGAGGGTTCTCCGGAGACGAGTTTCGTTATCAGCTCACCCTGCGGTCTCCAAAACCCGACTTCTCCATCGCCTTGGGGGGCGGCAAAGTGAACGTCAAACCGGGAACAGGTCAGGAACTCTCATTTACCGCCACACGAATTGATGGCTATGACGGACCGATTGACCTGTCGGTAGAGAATCTGCCAGCAGGATTCTCAACATCGCTTCCAACCAGCATAGAACCTCAGCAACTTCAGGCCTTTGCGACAATTCTGGCAAATGATGATGCAAATCAGCCAGGCGATGAAGCAATTCAGAAAGTTCGATTCATTGCAAAGGCGACGATTGATGGGAAGGAAATCTCCCACGAAATTGGCGGTCTGACCGAACTGAAGCTGACCGACCAACCCAGAATCACCGTCTCCATTCACGAATTGGATGCCAGCGGAATGGCGTCCGGCGACCACAGTGCAGAACTGATCCTGCCCGTCGGACAAACCACACGAGCCCTGCTTCGAGTCGTGCGGAATGGGTTTGATGGCAATGTGGAATTCGGAAAGGAAGATGCCGGACGGAATCTGCCACATGGTGTTTTCGTCGACAACATTGGCCTGAATGGACTGATGCTGCTGCCCGGACAAAGCGAGAGAGAGATCTTCATCACTGTCGCAAACTGGGTTCCCGAACAAAGTCGCATGTTCTACCTGCAGTCGAAAGTCAATGGTATTACATCGCCACCTGTCACAGTTCACATTCGACGCTGATATCCGGCCGAAACTGATCTCTCCCTGAAATCAATATCCTGTCAGAGGCGATAGGTGCCGAAGCAGGCAATCCCTCTTTTCATGGAATCCCTTGCGGGGATCACGCGGCATTCCGGACACCGGGCATGAGTGGACACTGGGCTCCGGTTGTAAACACTGTGCTATGGTTGTAAACACAGTGCTATGGTTGTGAAAGGGCCTGATAGATGGCTGTCGTAATCCGTCCGGGATCAGCATTCTCGCTGTTGGACATCACGACAACTCCGTCGCGACGGTTCGGGTAAATCACGAGGCGTGTTTTCGCTTTCTCCTGAGATCCATTGTGTGCGACACGCAGCTGTGTTCCTTTGCCATCAACGAAGAAGCCAAGACCTGCGCTGGTCAATTTGCCATCAGAAGTCTCCTGTGGTTTCCACATCACAGACTTCGACCGATTCGAAAGAACGCTCTCGTCTATGAGCCCTGCCGCGAATCCGGCCAGGTCATTGATATTGGAAATGTACCCACCACCGCCAAGCTTCCAGCTGACATCCGTATCGCTCGATCGTTCAATCCGACCACCATTCAGTCGATATCCGACAGCGCGATGCGGAATGTTCTCCCACTGATAGTCAGGACGCAGCGATGTCAACTTTAAAGGCCTGCAGATCCGCTGGCGGACAAGATCGGCAAATGGCTTTGATTCAGCCCGCTGAGCGACAGCGCTCAGCAGGATGTAGGCATGGGTTGAATACGAGTATTTCTCTCGCGGCCGATTGACCAGCGGGGAATCCTTGAAAGTATCCAGAGCAAGTACAACATCCATAAAAGGATGAGCAGTGTCATATTGACGCGGTGTGCGGACAACAGGCCCGTTTGAATAATGAACAATGCCCCCCTGATGGCACAACAGATCGCGAGCCGTGATGACGGCGCCGTGATCAGGGAACTCTGGCACCAGTCTGCGAACATCTTCGTTCAGGTTCAGTTTCCCTTCGGCTGCCAGTTGTCCGACAACGACCGCCGTCAGAGTCTTTGAAATGGACGCCCAGCGGATCATGCTGTCTGTCGTCATGGGAATGCTGGTTTCGCGATCTTCAAAACCATAGCCCCGAGTCAGCACAACGCGACCATTGCGAATAACACCAACGCAAACACCAACCAGCTTTTGCTGTTCCATCTGCGCGTGGACAGACCGATCGATTCGATTTGCGACGGAATCAGAGACCGAGATGATTTCTTCTGCGATTGCCGGAATGACGAGGCTGACGCAGGAGGCAAACACCATCAGCAGTGTCGAAGTGAATCGGCTCATCGGTGGATCCGGAAAACAAAGTTCATGCGAATATTTCAGACTAACGCCGGACCTGACTGTTGCTCTGCAGCGTCTTCAGCATCTGTTGCAGTTCAGTCACTTTCTCCGGGTGGCGTGCGGATAAGTCATGCTTTTGGGACAGGTCAGCCGACAGATCATACAATGCTGCCGGGCCTGCTTCCCTGGTGTAGCCGTTGGCCATATCGAACCAGGCGGGAACAGCAGAAATGCCGCCGCTCCTGGCCTGAATCAGCACCCAGTTCTCATGCCTGAGCGCGTAGCCGTTGGCATTGGTGTTGTGCACAATTGTTTGTCGCTGGCTGGGCCCGCCTTTCAGAAGCTCCAGTTGGTTGTAGCTGTCCTCAGCAGTTCCCGGTGGAAGCGTCGCCCCCACGATCGCAGCAATGGTCGCGTGAAGATCAATCTGACTAATCAATCCATCGCTCACGGTCCCCGGCTTCACCATGCCGGGCCAGCGAACGATGAAGGGAACGCGATGGCCGCCTTCCCACAGATCCCGTTTCAAACCTCGCAGCGGTCCCATGCTGCGGTGCTGATAATTTCTGACGCGATCATAGGCATAGCGTTCCGGTCCGTTGTCTGCGGTGAAGATCACCAAAGTGTTCTGATCGAAGCCTTTGTCTTTCAAAGCCGCCAGAACCTGCCCCACCGTGTCGTCCGTCTGAACCATGAAGTCGCCATATCCATTCGCCCGGGACTTACCTTCGAAGTCCTTTGTCGGAACGATGGGTGCATGCGGAGAAGTGAAAGGAAAATACAGAAAGAACGGCTGATCGGCAGACTGCTGATGAATCCAGTCGACCGCTTTGGTTGTCAGAGCAGGCATCACGGCCCAGAAGTCCCAGTCCTTCACGGACGGCCCGGGTCGCGCTTCCCAGCTGCCTTCTGCGGTTGCGGCCGTCGTTTCCAGCTGCACTGTCGGCGGCGTGATAATTCGATCATTTTCAATCCAGGCGTACGGAGGAAAATTGGGAACGTCATCGCCAAAGTAATAATCGAACCCGTGATCCAGCGGCCCGTCAGGAATTGGACGGGTCCAGTCGAAGGCGTCGGCCATCCACGCCGTTTTCCGTTTGTCGACAGTGATCGGCCTGGCCTGAGGGTCTCGCAAGGCTTCCCAGTTCCAGCCCGGATGCCACTTACCAATGCAGGCGGTTTGGTAGCCTTTGCCCTTCAGGACCTCTGCCATTGTCAGACGATCGGCATCCATCACCGACTGGTCGAAAGAGTTCACAATTCCGTGAAACTTCCTCCAGTGGTAGCGTCCATGCAGCAATGCATACCGGCTGGGTGTGCAGATGCCGGATGAGCTGTGAGCATCGGTCCAGCGGGTGCCTTCGCGAGCCAGCTGGTCCAGATGCGGCGTGGGTATCTTTGAGTCCGGATTCTGAATTCCCAGGTCGCCCCAACCCATGTCGTCTGCGTACAGAATGACAATATTTGGTCGTCTCAATTCTTCCGCAGTCGCCGCCAGCGAAACCATGAATGCAGCGGCCGCGACGGCCGCAAATCGACACACGGACATCCCCACATCAATTCTCCCGACAAATACAAACAACGACGTCCATTGATTCAACCGGAACCACTCCCGGACGTGCATCCGGAATAGATCCTGCTGGCATTCCGGCAGGCACCCATCTGCCGATCGTCTTCGACACGATGTCCCGGACATGGCGTTCGCTGTCCGTTGAAAAACCGGGACAGGCACGCGAGACGACTGAAAACCGTGGTGTTTTAAGGTCTCCTGCTCGAGCCGGTCCGGGATTTCAACAGGCTGTGAGCGAATGCCGTTAGTGATCGTGGTCGTGATCACAATCATGATCATGATCGTGCTCGTGGTCTTCAAAATCCTGATCCCACGATTCAAAAGGATCTTCGTAATCGGCCCAGCCATCCGGTCCCTGACCGTACTCTTCATCCGTGAGCAGACATGCCTCCAGGGCAGCTCGGACGGAATTGATCTCCATCTCCTGGCCGATGAAGACCAGTTCCTGCCGGCGATCGCCATAGGGCTCCTGCCAGACGGATTCGATCTGCGAGATCATTTCCGGTTCGTCGGTGGGCCATTCTTCTTTCGGCGCTTCGGCCCACCATTCTCCACCGGGCTCAGCACTCAACACCTGTCCGGCCTGCGACCAGTAACCGGCGAGAGAATTGCGAGTTGCGAGCCAGAAATAACCGCGAGATCTGAGGATGGCGTTCACGCATTCGTCGTTCATCCAGAAATCGAAGAAGCGTTGAGGGTGAAAGGGGCGACGCGCTTCAAACACGAAACCACTGATCCCATTCTCCGGTGTCGCCGCCGCTTCACCTTCCAGAGCAGAGCCGGAACCTTCAACAGCCTGCCCTGCCCATTCGAGACTGTATCGATTGGTATTCATGACCAGAGAAGGGTCCACATGCCCAAAGCGGGACTCAATGACAAGTGCTTCGGGGTTCATTCGCTGCACAAGCGACTTCAGGGCAGCAAGCTGATCGGCTGCGACCAGATCGCATTTATTGATGACAACAACGTTGGCAAACTCCACCTGATCCGCCAGCAGAAGAGAGATATCGCGATCATCAGAATCTTCTCCGGCGCCAAGGTTTCGATCGGCCAGTTCTTCTGTCGACATGTAGTCTTCCATGAACTTCTGCGCATCGACAACAGTGACCAGGGTATCGAGTCGAACAATCTCGCTGAGGGCGTCGCCAGCGTCATCGACAAACGCAAAGGTTTCCGCAATCGGAATGGGTTCAGAAACGCCACTCGACTCAATCAGCAGATAGTCCCACGAGCCATCCTGAGCAATCGTCACAATCTCCTGCAGAAGATCTTCACGCAGCGTACAGCAGATGCAGCCGCTGGAAAGCTCGACCAGATGTTCCTGAGCTTCCGAGACATTGATATGAGATTCAGTGGCTGCGGACTGTTCTTCCCCCACCGCGCTGTTAACGATGATGGCAATCTTCAGGTCAGGCTGACTCGCCAGCAGATGATTCAGAACTGTTGTTCGTCCAGCTCCAACGAAGCCGGACAGGATGGTAACGGGTAGTGGAGTCATAAGTTTTTCGCCAACGGGGAAATCTACAGCGTGGTTAAGTTTCTTGAATGGCCAGTCTATCCTCGAATCTCATGTTCTCCAGCAGCCCGTGGGCGGTGGCGTTTGTTTTGCGACGATTTGTCGCCACAATCTCGCGTTTTCCGGTTCTGTATGGACCTCCGAAGACACCAAGGGCCTTTTCGATGAAATCATCGCGGATCCACGTCCCTACCATTCGACGCTATCTTGTGCCATTCGACCTCAAGCGAGTGCCGCACCTGTTCACGGACGTGCTTGTCATTGGTGGTGGCATCGCGGGCATTCGTGCCGCGCTGGCTGTGGATCCTTCGTTGAGAACCGTCGTCGTCACCAAAGATACTTTGCAGCATTCCAACAGCACTTATGCTCAGGGAGGAATTGCAGGGGTTCTGGATCCACTGGACGATTTTGCCGCACACGTCAACGACACCATGAATGCCGGCAAAGGACTGTGCCATCAGGATGTTGTCGAACTTGTCATTCGGGAAGCACCACAACGCATTCGAGAACTGATTTCCTACGGAGCCGCATTCGACAAGGTGGACGGGCAGCTGGCTCTGACGCTCGAAGGTGGCCATAGTCATCCTCGTGTCGCACATGCATTAGGCGATGCAACTGGCATGGAGGTGATGCGGGCGATGCTGAGAACGGCCGGCGAAGCGGATCACATCGACCTCTGGCCACAAACATTCACAATTGACCTACTTACCTCTGAAGGAATCTGCCGCGGCGCGCTGGTATGGAATGCCAACCATGGCCGTACATTCGTCTGGGCCAAACAGACTATTCTGTGTACCGGTGGAGCTGGCGCGATCTACCGTGAAACAACCAATCCACAGATCGCCACCGCCGACGGACATGCACTGGCATACCGCGCGGGATGCGAACTGCGCGATATGGAATTCATGCAATTCCACCCAACCGTGCTTTATATCGCTGGAAGCTCACGACACCTGATTACGGAGGCCGTTCGAGGCGAAGGAGCGCACCTTGTCGATTGTAACGGCCACCGCTTTATGCCGGATTACGACGAAGCAGCTGAACTCGCGCCACGCGACGTCGTCAGCCAGTCGATTACAAGACAAATGGCAAAGACATCTCATCCATGCGTCTATCTGGATCTGTCTCACATTGATGCCGATCACGTGCGAAAGCGATTCCCCCATATTCGAAAGGTATGCGCAGATTTCGGTCTGGACCTCACAACCGACCGCGTCCCTGTTCGCCCGGGGGCACATTACATGGTTGGCGGCGTAACCACCGACGAAGATGGTCAAACCACACTCCCGGGACTTTGGGCCGCGGGCGAAGTCACGTCAACAGGTCTGCATGGCGCCAATCGCCTGGCAAGTAACAGCCTGCTGGAAGGTGTCGTTTTCGGACTTCGATGTGGTCAGAACGCCGGAATCGCCGCTCTCCAGCAACCCGACCAGTTCACAGCCCCCCGCATTGAACGCGAGGAACATCCGCCACGCCCGGTTGATGATGAACAACTTGACCTGACCGACCTGCGAAACGCATTGCGAAGTCTGATGTGGAGAAGCGTAGGAATCAGCCGCAACGAACAGGATCTGATCTCTGCCCGACAGCAACTGGATTTCTGGGCAAACTACGTTTGCCGCCGGGACCTGAATGAACCCGCCGGCTGGGAACTTCAAAACATGATGCTTGTCGGCCGTATTATGGCGGCTGCCGCACTGGAACGAAGAGAAAGCCGCGGCGTCCATGCCCGCAGTGATTACCCCTCGGCGGACGAAAAGCAACGCGGCCACATTTGCCTGGATTACAAAGAAATAAGTGTTTAAAAATACACCACCAGGGACGCCCATTCGCTTGGGCGAATCTCCGGTCGACCGCTGATCCGGCGATCTGATGGTTGGATTTCAAGTGCGCTGACGTCTGTAGTCGAAATGCCTCGAAGCAATTGCACACATTAACCCGCATTGTTCAGGACTCCGGCGGAAGTGCACGGGGTCGCACACTAAACAGTCGATCACACGCAATGCGGGTAGGACCGGGGATTATTTGGTTTCCTGTGAATACGGACCCCGATGTGACACGCGACAATTGACTTGAATGTGAAGAAATGTAAATACTGTGTATGGGAAGTCCGATGAACCGTTTCCGGGACTTCCCTTTGTCGTTCTTGTTCTCGTTTTTCTCAAGGAGTTCAAATGAAGAAAACACGTTTGTCGAAGGCTGGGTTCACGCTCATCGAGCTGCTGGTCGTCATTGCTATCATCGCGATTCTGATCGCACTTCTTCTTCCTGCTGTTCAGCAGGCACGCGAAGCAGCACGAAGAACTCAGTGCAAAAACAATCTCAAACAAATGGGATTGGCCATTCACAACTATCATGACACGCACAACAAGTTCCCACAGCTGACCTTTGGTACCGAATCTACCGGTGCCGCAGGAAACTGGGGTTCTGAATGGCGTGGGAACAGCGTTCACACGATGTTGCTGCCATTCATTGAGCAGGCAAACATCTACAACCAGTACGATCTGAATCGTTTCTGGGACGCGAATCAGGGCGGAAATATCAATCGCGACCTTGGCAAGACCAAGATCCCCGCCTTCCTTTGCCCTTCTGACCCAGGCATTATTACCAACGGCGACGGTGGCAATAACTACGGCGTCAGCACAGGTCCGAATCTGGGTTGGGAAGCAAATCTGGCCCGAGCTGTGGGATTTGTTCATCGCCGCTATTCAATGGCGATGCGAGACATCAAAGACGGTACATCAAACACCATCGCATTCGCAGAAATCGTGAAGGGTGATGGCGACAACGGTGTATTCACCCTGAAGAAGGGTGATTACGTCCGAAATCAATCTGTGGCCGCGTTGAATCCTGTCAAGCCAACGGTTGCCCAAATGGAAACCTACGGAAACACCTGCCTTGGTGGAACCGGTGACCATCGAAGCACTTCGGGCTGGTCATGGTCTTCACCCATGATGGATGACACCGGTGTCAACACCATCGTCCCACCAAACTGGAAGTATCCAAACTGCCATGAGTGCAGCGGATGCGGCGAAGGTGATGCACGGGGCGTTTGGGCGTCTCGAAGCTACCACACCGGCGGAACTCAGGTGTGCCTGGCAGATGGATCCGTTCGATTCATCTCCGAAAACATCGACTTCAACCTGTTCCAGGGTCTGGGTAGCTCAAACGGTGGAGAAACTTTGGGCGAATTCTGATTCTTTCCATTGATTGCACCACAGGGTCCGTCAGGCTGTTTGGCCTGACGGACTTTTTCATAGGATCCCGGGAATCGATCCCAACAAAATCACTCAGGAATCAAACATGTTCTTTTCTCGATTTGCGATGATTGCTGCTCTGCTCCTTCCCGTAGCTGTCGGCTGCGGACCATCAGTGGAGTCCGTTCCGGTGCAGACCAAGTCTGCCGCCGATGACATTAAAGCTGGCCTTCAGGAAATTGCGTCATCCGGTCAGGTTTCCAGCAGTGTCGAAGACCTTCGTACAGCATCCGGGAAACTGGAAGACGCAGCGAAGAAAGAGGCACTGCAAAAAGGGCTGGATGAACTGGCTGGCATGAGTGATCCTGCCAAGATCAAGGCAAAGGCTCAGGAACTGATCAACGGGCTTTGATTCTGAATGAAACCATCTGGTCATCTCTCATCATGACCAGTCATTGCATTGCGATCACAGACAGGAGCAGCTTGCCCATAGGCAGTTGCTCCTGATCGCGTTCATTCATGAAGCGAAACTGATCGATGGTGCAATCCAGCTCACCCGGAGTCGTATTTGGAGGTGCACAGTGCCGCGTTGGTTCTGGCAACGCCGTCGACGCATTGCCTGTGGGGTTTTGCTGGCAGCGATTGCAACAGCCTGGTACCAGGACGCGTTATCTGCATACCCCAATCGAAAAGCCGATCGATGCCTGAAAATCGATCATCTTGACGATGCAGAATGGTGGCTGGATCTGTCCGAAATGTGTCTGGACCAGAATCCACGTACAAGTCTGCTGCGGGCCAGAATCGCCAGGAAAAAAGGCGATGCCGAATTGTTCACGGATTACCTGCGATCGTTTATCGATCAGGGTGGATCGCCTGACCGAGCGGAAAAAGAGAACATTCTGGCCGCCGCGGCTGCGGGACAATCTCCGGCACTCATGGGGCAACTTGCCGATTTACTGATTGCACAGGATATTGACACCGACGAAGTTTGCTGTGCGTTCGCGAACGGCTTCCTGGTGGCGAACGATCTCCAGCAGGCCTTTGTTCTGATTCACGAGTGGAAACAAAGCTTTCCGGAAGATCCCCGTCCCCACTATGCCAATGGCCGGGTTCAGGACCACTTGAGTAATCAGGCTGTTGCCGAACAGGAGTACCGGCTGGCCCTGGATCGCGTGCCTGATCATTACCCCTCTGCATTTGCCCTGGGTCGCCTGCTGCTGGAGAACAACCATCCTGCAGAAGCGCTCGATTGTTTCCGCATCTGTCTTCCCATGAAACACCGTGCCGCAGCTCGGATCGGTGAAGCGAAGTGCCTGCGCCAACTGGGCGAGATCGATCAGGCAAAGCAGATCCTCGACAACGTGGTCTCATTACCACTCGAAGAGCTGCGAACAGCCTACGAACGGGTGTCGGAAACGATCGAAGGACGCCCCGATTGTGCAGAGCTGGGCAGCCTTCTGGTCAGTACCGGTGAGGCGGAGGAAGCCATCAACTACTTGACCATGGCTCTGGATGCGAATCCCCGCGATCTGGACGTTCGCTATTCACGTGGAATTGCTCTTCGTGAAACAGGTCGGGTAGAAGAAGGCCTCGCAGAAATTGCCAGCGTGAGTGCGGCACGGGAAGAGCTCACCCGAGCCGATCGCATTGTGGATTCCATTGATCCGACCAGGCCGCAGGTACCCGAACGAATCCAGATCGGAGAGATCTATCTCAACCACGGTTCATTCAAGACCTCCGAATTCTGGCTCCTGAGCGCGCTGTCGCATGATCATGAAAACCCACGAGCGCTGGAACTCCTGATCAGGCTGTACACCGACTGGGAAGAACTCAACCCGGAGTTTCGGGAGCAACAGGCGTCCAACTATCGCAGGCAATTACAATCCCTGGCACCCGACTCCAGTGACACGATCGAGTCCGGAAAAAAAACCGACGAGGCTCAGCAATGAAGCCGCTCTCTGAAGATACGGCCGGCAGTGACATTCTCGGCGCGACCCGGACATCACTTTGGCAAATCACCCTCTTGTTACTGCTCGCTTCGGTTCTGGCAGGTTGCAAAGAAGAATCGAACACTGCACCAACACTCGGCGACAAGGTTTCTGCCAGCCCGATTGCGTTCGAAAATGCGACCGAAGCGATGGCAGTCGATTCGGTCTACCAAAATGGCCGTGAGGCGGGGCTGTATGCAATTGTAGAATCACTGGGTGGTGGCGTGGGCATCGTGGACATCGATGCAGATGACTGGCCGGACATCGTTTTCCCCGGCGGCGGGATTCTGACAGCCACTCCCAACGCTTCCATCCACGGGCTGCCGCTGAATTGCTGGCGAAATGAGCGTGGTGGAAAAATGCGTGACGTCACAGGGCCAGCCGCGATGGATCTGTCCAGACGATATTCGCATGGCATTTCGGCCGCGGACTTCAACAATGATGGATTCCAGGACTTCCTGGTTACCGGATTTGGAGGAGTTGACTTGTGGATGAACACCGGCGACGGAACATTTCTGCTCCAGACTTCGAACAACGGCCTTCGCGACACCGCATGGAGTTCCAGTGCTGGCTGGGGAGATCTGGATCGTGACGGATCTCTCGACCTGTACATTGCACATTACACCGACTGGTCACTGGAAAATAATCCGGACTGCCCCAGTGCTTCTGTTGAGCATGAAAAAGACGTCTGTCCCCCGAGACGATTTGATGGACTCAATGACGTCGTCTATCAAAGCCAGGCAAACGACTTGTTTGCCGATACCACAGAAGCGTGGGGGCTAAAGCCCGAGGGAAAAGGACTGGGAGTGCTGCTCGCCGACTTCGATAGCGACCGGGATCTGGATGTTTATGTTGCCAACGACACCACCAATAATTTCCTGTATCTGAACGATGGTGACGGACACCTGCAGGAAAGCGGACTGCTGAGCGGTGGAGCGGTCGATTCCGAGGGCAGACCCAACGGGAGCATGGGCCTTGATTTCTTTGATTTCGACCATGATCAAAAGGGAGACCTTTGGGTAACAAACTTCGAACAGGAATCCTTCGGCCTGTACCACAATGTTGGCCATGGTAATTTTCTGCACGTCAGCCGAAACACGGGGATCACATCATTGGGTGGTCTGTTCGTCGGCTTCGGCACAGTAGCTCGGGATTTCGACAGTGATGGCGATCATGATATCGCCGTCGCGAATGGACATGTCATCTACTACCCAAACAAGGCCCCCTTCGCGCAGCAGTCTGTATTGCTCGAAAACATCAACCACACCAGCTTCCAGCGCGTCACAACCAGTGACAATTCATTCTTTTCAAAAGCCTATGTGTCACGTGGGCTGGCCGCCGCGGACCTCGATCGCGACGGTCGAATGGACCTTGTCTTCAGTCAGTTAAACCAGCCCGCACAGATCCTTCTGAACAAGACACCTGTTGCGAGGAAGCCCATCCGAATTCGCCTGCGTGGCAGGCGATGTAACCGTGATGCCATTGGCGCACATGTGACCCTAAAGACTTCTCGGGAAACACAAAGTACTTACATCATTGGCGGCGGTTCTTACCTGTCGACTTCTGAAATGGAGTGTGAGTTTTCGGTTCCTGCCGACGACACAGATCTTGTCGCCGAAATTCAATGGCCCGATGGAACAAAACAACAAACCCAGCCTTCAACAGCGGACACCTCGATCATTGTGGTGCAGGGTCAACCGATCCAGTACCTGATACCGCATTAAAAAATGCGTTTACCATCGATTGCAGGCCGTCGGGCAGACGTGAATTTCATTGATTGCATTCCTGCGGCGGCCCTGCGCTGATGATTGTGGTGTCGACCCACTCAGACGACCTTCGTGAAATCCCGGAATTGTCTATTCGCTGTGTCATGACCTCCAATGGATTGCGTTGCACAGCCAGAACGCGTTACCGTCACAGGATGCGCCTATGTACAAACGACGCTGCGAAGGGCGATAAGCCTGGCTCAACGAATACGTCTGGCTGTGAGAGAATCTGTATGCAACCCAATCCATTGTCTCCTGCATCCACGAATCACCACTTCGTCCGGAGTTCATGCAAGCCCAAAGGATTCAGCAGCGTTCTGTTGGGGTTCCTGCTGCTCGTTGCGATACTGACACCCCTGACTTCCGCCGACGAAGAAAAGTCAGCGACGGAAGCAGTTAGTCAGGATGTGATCGTCGTCATCGGGGCTGACGGAGCCGCGGAATATGGAGAACAGTTTCGACGCTGGGCCGATCGCTGGAAGCAGGCTGCCACTGCCGGTGATGCCAGTCTCATTGCCATCGGTGAAGTGGACACCGACAGAGTGGCCACTGAAGAAGAACCGTCGGATGCCGACAAACTCAAGAACACCATCATTTCACTGGGACAGAAGCAGACACCTGAGCCACTTTGGATTGTGCTGATTGGGCACGGAACATTCGATTCCCGCACGGCAATGTTCAACCTGCGTGGCGCTGATGTGAGTGACCGCCAGATGTCTGAGTGGCTACAAACGACTCAACGGCCCGTTGCTGTCATCAACTGTTTTTCGTCCAGTTCACCGTTCTTGAACACGTTGAGTGGAAATGACCGTGTCGTCATTTCTGCAACAAAAGATGCCAGTCAGATTCAGTTCAGCCACTTCGGTGATGCCATGTCGCAGGCAATCGTCGGGCTCGAAGCAGACATCGATCGCGATGGGCAAACGTCTCTCCTGGAAGCATGGTTGTTTGCGTCGCGGCAAACGGCATCGTTCTATGAATCCGAAGGCCGTTTGGCCACGGAACATTCGCTTCTGGACGACAACGGCGATGCCCGCGGAGTCCGTTCAGAATTGTTCGAAGGCCTTCGCCCGAATGGCGACGTCGAGCAGCCCGACCTGACTGATGGAAGACTGGCCGCTCGCTGGCACCTGGTGCGAAGCGAAGAAGAAAAGCGGCTGACGGCTGACGAACGTGAAAAACGAGACTCACTTGAATCGCAGCTCGAGATCCTTCGCGGGAAAAAGAAGGAGCTTTCGGAAGAAAGCTACTTCGAGCAACTGGAACAACTGATGATCCCGCTTGCAGAACTCTACGAATCCGTTGAAGAACGGCATTCTGCCGGTGAAGACTTTGGGAATGGGCAATAAGGCCCGACTGGTGATCGAGGAAGTTGGAATCGAACACCAGACGAACCAGTATGCTATTCTGAAAACTTCGATTGCCAACTATGCTCCGCGTTGCGGGTGGTCTTGCCAGTTACAGACCCATCAAATCCCGCACTGGATCGATATCACCTGCGGAGCATTTCTCATGGCTTTCACGCCTCGATCAAAGCCACGATCTGTACGTGAGGCTGCTGCACATTGTCTGTTCGTCCTGTTAGCAGCAGTTGCAGCAACGTCTGGACCTGTGACAGACTCTTTGAGCGCTGCAGCTTCCAACTCTCCCCCAACGATTGCCCTGAAGTCGGTGTCTGCTGTGTTGACCAGTTCCGGGATCACCACAACCGTTGTCACCATGCCGGTGCCAGATGAGAAACCGGCACCATCGCAGAAAGTCGAGCCCGACCCGTATGCGGTCCCGGATGGCGATACCCCTGCATTGAAGAAACATATTGCCCGAATGGCTCAAATGAGAGTTACCGGCAAGTCCGTCGATGAGCGACTGAGCAACAACATTCGGCGTTTGAGATCAGTCGTCGAAGCGGCTGAACGAATTCTGGGACAGTCGCCTTCTGAATCGGACGAAGTCTTCGCCCTGGAGAATGCCTATGGCGCGCTCCAGGCGATGGGCGAACGTGCTTCAGAAGAAATGCAAAAGAAGAAATCACAACTGGAAGCTCGCATGGATGCCGACCCCAGGACGGCGGTCGCTCGCATTCCGGCATTCGCACGCCTTGAAAACGCGACTGGCAACATGCTGCGTCTGGGTGTGGATTCTCGAGCGGCGGCCATTGACCAGGTGGCCGCGTACGTCGAACGATTCGGACCTGATCAGGCTGTGATGGCCCTGGCACACAAACTCGGCCGATCTCTTTCCGCTTCAGGCGATTCTCAATCGGCAGTCAAACTCCTGGAGTTCATGGGAAGAAAATTGCAGGACAGCGACAATCCGGCCGTCGCAATGTTCTCCGATCGTTTCTTTGCAGCGGCCCGGATGGCCGGGCTTCCCGGCAACTTCATGGAGGTTCGAGGCGTTCTTGCTGATGGCAGCGACTTCGACTGGGAGAAGTATCGGGGGAAGACCGTGCTGATTGATTTTTGGGCCAGTTGGTGCGGCCCATGCCTCGCAGAACTGCCGAACATGAAAGCATGCCTGGAGGAATACGGCCAGGACGGGTTCACGATCGTCGGCGTCAACCTCGATCGTTCTCGTGATGCTTTTGACAAGTGCGTCAAAGAAAAAGGCATTTCCTGGGAGAACATTATGGATGAGGGCGACGACTCCCTTGCAGAGTTCTACGGCATCAGCGCCATTCCCACAGCTGTTCTGGTGGACGAAAACGGTAAGGTGCTGTCACTTAATGCTCGAGGTACCACCCTGCCCCGGCTGCTGGAACAACACTTTGCCAGTCGTCGTGAAAAGTCCGAATAATGAAGCCCTTCAGGAGCCCCAGTCGCTGTTTTTGAGCCGAATACCCGCGTAATTCGACTTTCCCGGCGAATTGATGTCCCCGGTTTGCCGGGTATACACCGTTTCCACTTGCTTCAAACCGGTTTTCTCTGACAAACTGTGGCACATTGGGTGCCCCTCCTGTCGATCAGGGTATCTCATGACACAAATTCTCCGTTGCCATTGTCCAAAGATAATGGTGGCGGGGATTGATGATTCTCGTAGGCACAGCCCAGTTGAGGGTGTTCTAGTTATGCAGCTATTGAATCGATGGGTTTCCAGCCTGTTTCTGGCATCGTTAGCCCTTGTCCCGTCTTCTGCACATGCGCAGGGATTGCTATTCAATCTGCCAGACGACGGGACGGCCGTCGAATACGAAGGGAACATCACCCTGTCCGCAGGCCCCGAAGATAACAATCCACTGGTCTGGACCAGTGAATTGAGTATCAAGTCTGTCGGACGCGAAGAGGCCGAGTACAAGGGAACCGTACAGCCGTGTCGCTGGATTGAAATCAAAGTCATTACCGGAAAATCCGAAGCTGCCGGGATCGATCCCGGTCCGGTAGGAGCTCGAATCTATAAGGTTCTCGTTCCCGAAAGCCGGATCATGCCCGACCGTCAGGATTCAGACGGCATTCCCAACGATGTACTGCCAATCGTCAAGGGGTTTCGGCGGCTGGGTGAGAATGAAATCAAAGAGATTCGATCTCCCGGTCTGGTGATCTATCCGACGATCTCTCTGTTAACGAACTACGATTCGCCAGAGGTTGTTGCAAATGCTGACGTCCCTGAAGTTCTGGCACAGGGTCTTTCTGTGACCGCAAAACACATGAAAGGCGTTCAAGTCATGGAACGACCTGAAAGTCGCTCAACCAACACCGGCGAGTACTGGGTCAGCTCCGAGATTCCGTTCGGTCTGGCCCGCTGGGTCGTTTCCATTACCACTGAAACCAAGGAAACCACCTCGCCACGCTCTGAATTCCGACTGCTTCAGACCCGCCAGACCGATATGAAGCTGAAACGCATCCGTCAAAACGCCGAAAGCGAGCTGATTACGCCCTAACAGCCTGTTGAAAGACGGGGCTGGCTCGAACAGCAGACCTGAAACCACGACGGTTTACCGCCGTCCAGCGTGCCTGTCCCGATTTTTCAACGGACTGGCAGTCACGCCTGCAGCAGTTATTCAATGGTCGAGAACAAACGCCTTGTTGTGGCGAATTTGCCGGTGTTCGGCTCGATGCATATTGCTTCCGGGGCAGGATTCTCTTAGTTTTCCTGAGATTCTGGGTTATCCAGCCAAACGTCCCACGGGGTACGGCCTGTCCAACTGCTCGGACCAGCGCTGGAATGATTTCAGACTTGGTCCCCTTAGACTGCCCGGCGTTCGGTGAGTGGCTTTCTGCCTGCTCGGAAAGCTCGTGCCTGACGCCGTAAGCGCAGCACATCACAGCCTGGGATGCCCTTTACTAGTTCCCTTGTGCCTTCGTTTTGAGAAGTGAGAAGTTTCATGGTCGCTGTATCCTCTTTGCCATACAAGGTCGCTGACATCAACCTTGCCGAACTTGGTCGCAAGGAAATTGAGATCGCTGAAGTCGAGATGCCCGGACTGATGGCGCTGCGAGAAAAATACGGCCCGTCTCAACCGCTGAAAGGGGCGAGAATTGCGGGCTGCCTGCACATGACCATCCAGACCGCTGTACTGATCGAAACACTGAAAGCGCTGGGAGCTGAAGTGACATGGTCAAGCTGCAACATTTTCTCCACGCAGGACCATGCAGCAGCTGCGATTGCAGCGGCAGGTATCCCCGTCTACGCGTGGAAGGGCATGTCCGAAGAAGAATTTGACTGGTGCATTGAGCAGACGCTCGTATTCCCGGATGGCCAGCCTCTGAACATGATTCTGGATGACGGCGGCGATCTGACGGTCATGGTCCACAACAAATACCCGGAATTGTTGAAGGACATTCGAGGACTGTCGGAAGAAACCACGACCGGCGTCCACCGCCTCCATCAAATGCTGAAAGAAGGTAAACTCGGCGTTCCGGCGATCAACGTCAACGACTCAGTTACCAAGAGCAAATTCGACAATCTCTACGGCTGCCGCGAATCACTCGCCGACGGGATCAAGCGGGCCACCGACGTGATGGTTGCCGGCAAGGTCGTTGTCATCTGCGGATACGGCGATGTTGGCAAGGGCTGTGCTGACGCGATGCGAGGACTGGGTGCCCGCGTCGTCGTCACCGAAATCGATCCAATCTGTGCCCTGCAGGCTCTGATGGAAGGTTTTCAGGTCACCACCATGGACGAAGCAGCGGCCATGGGGGATATCTTTGTGACGACGACCGGCAACAAAGACGTGATCTGTGGTCATCACATGGACAAGATGAAGCACCAGGCAATCGTGTGCAACATCGGACACTTTGACTCAGAGATTCAGGTCGCCTACCTGAAAAATCGCAAAGATATCAACCGAATTAACATCAAGAAACACAGTGACGAAGGTGGCCCGGTTGACAAATACGTCTATCCGGACGGCCGCGCGATCATCGTTCTGGCCGAAGGACGCCTCGTCAACCTCGGTTGTGCAACAGGCCATCCATCTTTCGTTATGAGCAATAGCTTCACCAATCAGGTGATGGCCCAAATTGCACTCTGGACCGAGACCGAGAAGTTCGATATCGGTGTTCACATGCTTCCGAAGGAACTTGACGAAGAAGTAGCCCGACTGCATCTTGCGAAACTGGGTGCCAAACTGGAGGTGCTTTCGCAGGACCAGGCGGAATACATTGGAGTTCCGGTTGGTGGGCCGTACAAACCAGAGCACTACCGATACTAATACTTTGCCAGAATGAAGTTCAGGGTTCCACAATCCATCCGGAGTTTGGGCCCGAATAGAGTTTGGTCAGCGATTCCCGAATCGCCCAAGTTGACCCAACTCTGAATTTGATCGACCAAGTACTCAGGTTACGACCGGTCGCTGAACTTTCGAAACCCGCTGCGGCGAATCCTCAACTCATGGGGATTCGCCGTTTGCATTGGAACCCGATCGTTCGCCACAATCCGCTCGCGGCGAGTTCGGTCAACAGCGAATAAAGCAGGATAGTATGTCAGACAAACAACAGCTCACACTTCGAAGCGGTGACATCGTTGCCTCTGTCTCGGTCTCTGCCCGCGCATTTGTCCACCGTCCTTCTCCAGTGCGCAATGCGTCTGCAGATTCCACAAACCCAATCGCCGAAGCCCTTTCAAATCCTGTCGGCTTGCCAAAGCTCCACGACTGCCTTGTGCCGGGAGATCGAGTGGTGATTGTCGTGGATCCAGCGACACCACAACTGATCGATATCGTCACCACCGTCCTGGACGAGTTGCAGAGCCACTGCAGCGAAGACCTGAACATCACGCTGCTGCTGCCTGACAATCCCAAGGCCGAAGACTGGCAGGACCTTGTGAAAAACTGCCCTGTCCACATGCAGGGTCGAATCAACCTCGTCGTTCACGATCCCCGTGACGAATCGAAATGTGGCTACCTTGCCAGCTCGTCCAATGGAGTGCGAGTCTATCTGAATAAACACCTTCTGGACGCAGATCTGATTATTTCTGTCGGCGTAATTGGGTTCGACAGCAGGTTGGGCTACAGCGGAACCAGTGGCGTGCTGTTTCCCCATTTTTCCGACATCAGCACCATTCGAGACGCCGCAGCCCCCGGTCATCCCGAACTCGCACCAGGCGACGTAAGACCACTCCGCGAAGTGGTCGACGAAGTCGGCTGGCTGCTCGGAACTCAATTCACCATCCAGGTCATCCCGAATCCACAGGGATATATTGGAAGTATCCTCTGTGGCATGCCTGGGGACGTACAGAAACTTGGCGTCTCTATCCTGGAACAGGCCTGGCGGATAAGTCTTGATCGCATCTTTGATGTGGTCGTGGTCACCGTGTCCGTCCCAAGTGGCAAAGTCACGCTGCGAGAAGTCGGCGCAGCTCTGGAGTCGGCCTGCCGAATTGTCGAGCACGGCGGCAGAATCATCATCGTTGCTGATCTGCAACTGCCCGAAGGACCGGGTGCTACAATGCTCCGTCGTTGTTCCGACCCGGAGGAACTCCTGAAACCTCTACGTCGCGAACCGACAGAAGACGCCTGTGAAGTGCTCCAACTGATCATGGCTGGGCAAAAGGCCACACTGGCGCTGTTCAGTCAATTGACTGATGATGAAACAGAAGAACTGGGCTTCCTTGCAATCAACTCCGCAGCCGAACTGCAGCGAGCCCTGAATGGGCATGATGACCTGGCAATTATCTCAGGGATGAACCACGCGTGGTGCGACATCACGGTCGCAACGTAAGTCGCGCATCTGCAGCCCGAATCAGGTCCCGTTGACCGAAGGATCGCAGCAGAATTGCGGGGTAAAGGGCAATCACAGTTCGTTGCGAGAACCCAAAGAAAACGTGTTCAGCGTTCAGTCTCTGCAAGCTTCCCGTCGGCCGGACTCTCACCCGGAAGCGAATCGTTTCAAGCCAGAGAATGATTCTCCCGCCGAAAGACATGCGCTCCGGATTCGAATGTCCCGGAACGCTAAAGTGGACTCCCGGCCTGCAATTTCGGCGACGCAATATTTGTAAGAAGTCGCCTGCTAACGGTACCAATACTGTGTAGAGCAAGAGTTGCGACACGTTGTAAGGGCCGTGAGTGTCTGACAAAGACCACAAAGCGATGTTCACAAAATGGCTGGAGGAGCATAGCTCATCAGTCGTCAAGGTTGCTCGCGCGTATACGTTGACTCGAGATGAGTGCCAGGATCTTGCTCAGGAGATTCTGCTTCAGACGTGGAAATCGCTGTCCAGGTTTGAGGGCAAGGCGAGCCCGGCGACATGGTTCTATCGCGTGGCATTGCAGACCGCGATGAACTGGAGTCGAAACGACAAGCCGCGCCGAATGCGTCAGAAACCCCTGTTGGAGACGCGTTCGATGGCGGCGGAATTATCCGATTCGGCCGAGCTGATGGAACAGCGGGAACTGGTCGAGCAACTATACGCGGCGATTCATCAACTGCCCGAAAGTGACGTGGCTCTGGTGCTGCTGTATCTGGACGACATGAGTTACTGCGAAATGGCAAGTGTACTGGGAATTTCTGAAAGCAACGTCGGCGTGAAGCTCAACCGCGCGAAGAAGGCCCTCGCCAGAATTCTGGACTCTGCACCTGCGGAGGCACAAAACAATGAGTCTTGATAAATATCAGCAGGCATGGAACGCCGAAGTGTCGCAGGACAAGGTGGTGTTCGATGCTGAAGAGCTGACTCGGGAAGTTCAGCAATCCCGCGACGCATTTCGAGCGATGGTCGTTCGCCAGCATCTCGTTCAGACTGGACTGGTGCTTGCGATGATTCCATTCTGGTTCGTGACGGGCTTCGTCATGTCATCACCGTGGACCTTCTATTTAGTTGTTCCTGTCCTGGCCTGGATCGCTGTCGTCTACTTGCTGAATCTGAAGTACTACACTCAACCTCCCGGTGAACCGGGTGAACCATTGTTGGTCTGTGCCAGGGTCTCTCTCGCTCACGTCGAGCGTCAGATTTGGTTGATGCGTAACTTGCTGTGGTGGAACTTACTGCCAGCGGCAGTTGTGCAGATGGCGTTTTTTGGTCATGTCTCATGGGAAACCACTCACACGTGGTGGGGATGTGGGCTGGTCACTGTTATCTGGGCGGTCCTGCTGTGCGGTGTGTACGGGACGGGGCATCGGACAAATAAGCTGTCGGTGCGCAGAGAACTTGAACCACGACGAATCGAACTGCAGAGACTTATCAGCGCCCTGGAAAAGCAAGACGCGGAAAACGAACACACAGAGAGCGAATTGCGCGCGATTGTAACCACTTTGTCAGAAACTGACGGGAACTGTGGCGGCTGCATCAATGGCGGAAGTGCGGCTGAAAACTGGAATCGGTTCATTCCAACCTGGCGCGAAGTCACCATCATCATTGCACCGACTCTGACCGGTGCGTACCTCGGATATCAGTTCCCATTCGCTGACATTGAGCCTGACTTTCCTCGCTCCGTGATTGCAGCGGTGCCTCCATTCCTGATCGCCCTCGTTGCTGTAAGCTATCGCTTCCTACGACTCTATCAGGGCAGCCCGCTGCCCGCCGCTGGAACCGTCCGGCTGAAGGCGCCCGCAATTGTTGTCATTGTCGTGCTTACGGTGTTGTCTGTTCTGACGTTGGTTGCCATCTTCCTGCTTCAGAGGCAAACCATGCCATGACTCGTTGCCGGCGCGGAGGCCAACAGAACATTTGCAGGGGCGATTGCCGAGAAGATTGCTGAAGGCATTTCAACTGATCACATCATGCCGTATGCAAAGAAAGACCCGGATCAATCGACCGAGAACGATCCAAATGCGAATGACCACAAACAGGCTCGGGAACAGAACACGCATCGCCCCCGGTCACTAACCTAACTGTCCGTCGAAAAACCGGACTGGCTGGAGCCGGAGACCTGAAAACACGACGGTATACAACAGGCTCCTAACGGCATCTCAATATCCAACTGCCAAACGAAAAAGCCCCCTGTCAAGAAACAGAGGGCTTTCGTGAGCAACCAGTTTCTGGCTGTAACCGAGTTGCATTAAGCAGAGGCAGACTCAACCGCAGCAGATTCCACTGCCGGAGCACTGCGACGACGTGACTTCTTCACCCGGTCCCGTACGCCGACGAATTCAAAAATGGCTCTTTGGCCCGAGTCACCCAATCGTACAGCTGCCAGTCGTACAACCCGCGTATAACCGCCGTCACGATCAGCGAAGCGTTGAGCCAGCTCGTTGAAGAGAATGTCAACGGCGACCTCATCCCTCAGTTCGGAAAAAGCACGGCGACGCAAGGCAAGTACCGGAGCGTTAGCGTTGACCCACTGCTTACCCTGCTCTGACTCACGCCATTTACTCCACGCTTCGCTGTTACGCTCAGCATCGGTCCGAAACGGGTCAGCGGCGGCAGAAAGCTTCGCAGCCTTCTTCGCCATCGTGATAAGTTTCTCAACGATTGGCCGGAGCTCTTTGGCCTTGGGCACCGTAGTCACAATTCGACCAGGTACTTTAGGCTTACCAACATCCCCCTCGTCAGAACGAAGGGACTTGATCAGGCTACAAGCCATATTCCGGAACATCGCTTTCCGGTGTGAACCATTTCGGCCAAGCTTACGGCCGCTGACTCGGTGTCGCATGACAACCACTTACCTCATAAGAGCCGTTCAAAACACGGCTGAAACTCAAAACATTCACACGGTCTGGTTTGGAAGACGCATACCAAGACGAAGGTCTATCTGGCCAAGCCGCTCTCGGACCTCATCAAGTGTCGTCTCACCAAAATTACGAACCTGCAACAGTTCGTCTTCGCTTTTTACCACCAGATCCCGGACCGTGTTAATACCCACAGACTCCAGGCAATTTGTCGCTCGCACAGACAGATTCAATTCTGCCAGGCTCTTACCCAGTTTCTCTTCCAGCTCCATATCAACTGGCGAGTAGCCAGTCGCTTCCGCCATACCGCGAAGACCACCCTCAGGAAGGGCTTCCGGACCCGGTTCACGGAATGTAATGAAGCAATTCAGATGCTTTCGCAGAATCTTCGCCGCTTCAACCAAAGCAAGTTCCGGAGTAATGGTGCCGTTGGTCCAGATCTCCAGTGTCAGCTTATCGTAGTTCGTGCGCTGCCCAACTCGAGTATCCTCAATCAGATGACGAACTCGCACGACAGGCGAAAACGCAGCATCAAGCGGAATTACGCCAACCTCCGGCTCATGCTGATACTGCTCGGCGGCAGGCACATAGCCCCGCCCATTCTCAACAGTCATCTCAACATGAAAAGGCACATCATCTGTCATGGTCGCAATGACGAGATCCCGGTTGATAACCTCCACCTGATCATCGCAAATCACATCGGCGCCGGTCACAACGCCGCGTGTATTCTTCTCAATCCTCAAAGTCTTACTCGAAGCACTATGGTTCTTTACAACCAGCGACTTCAGATTCAGACAGATATCGGTCACATCTTCCACAACACCCGGAATCGTCGTGAATTCATGCTGCACACCCTGAACTCGGGCTCGCGTAATTGCAGCACCTTCCAGACTTGAAAGCAGGATACGGCGCAAACTGTTTCCAATAGTGCTACCGAACCCACGTTCAAACGGCTCGGCAACAAACTTACCGTAGCTGGGTGTACGAGATTCGCGATCTACATGAACTCGACTAGGAAGCTCTAAACCGCGCCAACGAATACGCATTGCATAACCTCAACAAAATCAAACCGACGAAACTCTAGACGCGACGCTTTTTAGGTGGCCGACATCCGTTATGCGGCAGTGGTGTGATGTCCTCAATCGAGCGAATGGCAATTCCGGACGACTGCAAACCGGTGATTGCGCTTTCCCGACCTGAACCGGGCCCCTTCACCCGAACTTCGATCTCACGAACACCGACTTTGGCCGCTCGCTCAGCAACGGTCTCCGCAGCTCGCTGCGCCGCAAATGGCGTGCTTTTCCTGGAACCCTTGAACCCGACCGTGCCCGCCGTGGCCCAGCAAATCACATCACCGGTCGCGTCAGTCATCGTGACAATTGTGTTGTTAAAGGTAGCCTTGATGTAGGCAACACCCTTATTCACATTACGACGGATCTTCTTCTTCTTAACCTTTGCCACGCGATTTCATCCAAAAGTACTATTCGATAAGCCTCAAACCAGACAGAAGACTAGTGCTTCATGTCCTTCACACCCTTCTTGCCCGCAACAGTCTTTTTACGGCCTTTGCGTGTCCGGGCGTTTGTCTTTGTCCGCTGACCACGAACCGGCAGCCCTCGTCGGTGACGAATTCCGCGATAACACTGAATCTCGCGAAGGCGACCAATATCCTGCTGGACCTTACGTCGAAGAGGACCTTCAACTGTGTAATTCTTGTCCAGATGGTTTGTGATCCGACTGACGTCGTCCTCACTCAACTCACTGGCCCGAGCGTGCGGATCCACGCCAAGCTCGTAGCAGATCTGGACAGCCAGTACCGGTCCAATGCCGTACAAGTACGTCAAAGAGATATAGGTTGGCTTGTTATTAGGTATGTCTACACCGAGAACACGAGGCATTTTCACTCAACTCCGCTTGAAAGCGTTCCGTTCGCAACTAACCCTGTCGCTGCTTGTGACGAGGATTGGACGAGCAGATCACGAAGATCTTTCCGCGTCGTCGCACGAGCTTACAATGCTCACAGATTCTCTTAACGCTTGAACGAACCTTCATCTCTTCACCCAGCCAAAACAAAATGGTGACCAGAATCTGGCCACGAAAACCAACCAATGTCCCAAAACTATGACTCGCTGTCCAGCAGCCCGGGATAGTTTCGCATTACTAAGTGAGAATCGATCTTCTGCACCAGATCCAATGCGACCGAGACCATAATCAACAGTCCCGTACCACCGAAGAAACTCGCGGTCTGATAATCGCCAGTCAATGTCGTAGAAATAACAGTAGGAATTACTGCGATGACTGCCAAAAAAGCGGCTCCAACGTAAGTAATTCTGATCATTACCGATTCCAGATGGGCAGCCGTGCGACCACCGGGCCGATAGCCAGGAATAAAGCTTCCCGTATCCTTAAGATTCTCAGCCATTTCCTTCGGATTGAAGGTGATTGCTGTCCAGAAGTAGCAGAAAAAGTAAATCAGACAGATCGACATCAGGCTGTAAACAAAACCCTGTCCCGGAGAAAAAGCACCTGCAACGGTGGCAAGGAACGAGTTGTCCGGCATCGCCTTGCTGAGCTGATTAAAAATAAAGTAAGGAATCAGCAGCAAGCTCGAAGCGAAAATGATTGGCATCACGCCAGCCTGATTAACCCTTAGGGGCAACCATTGGCGATTCCCACCCATCACTCTGCGACCACGTACATGTTTTGCACTCTGAATTGGAATCTTTCGCTGGCCCTGAGTGATGGCAACAACGACTACAATCACGGCCACGAAGAGCACCGCCAATAATAGAAGTCGCTCGACACCGAAACGGGTGCCAATCCCAACACCATTCTGCACGATACCGTTGACGTATGTGACGACAATATCCGGCAGACGGGCCAAAATCCCGGCCATGATCAGCAGACTGATGCCATTGCCAACACCATAGGCGTCAATCTGTTCACCAATCCACATCAAAAACACTGTGCCGGCAATCATCACCAACGTGCCAACAATGTGCCACCAGAAGGTGTTGTAGTAGTCCAGAATCATTCCGCTTCCCCCCAGGTTTCTGATGAGGAAGAAGCTCTGTAACGCGCACACAAACACTGTCGCGTATCTTGTATACTCGTTCAGACGCCGACGACCGGATTCTCCCTCTTTCTGGAGTGCTTCCAGAGGCGGATATACCGTACCGAGCAGCTGAAACACGATCGAAGCCGTAATATACGGCATGATCCCAAGTCCGAAGATCGATCCACTCTGCAGGTCGGTCGCCGAAAACAGCGATACCATCTGCAGCACATTCCCCAGCCCGGCTCCCTGAGTCGCCTTCTCCGCAATCTCACGAAAACCTTCGTGGTTGATAAACGGCAGCGTGATATGGAAGCCAAGACGGTAAACCGCCAGCAGAATGATCGTCAGGAAGATTTTTCGTCGCAGTTCCGGTATACGGAAAACTGTCGCGAGTCTTGAGAGCATTCCGTCTCTCCGGAGAGCCATCAAATAGAGAAGGTCCAGCCTGAATCAGACTCGAACGGAAAATGAACCACCAGAAGCGGCGATCTTCTGCTCAGCTGAAGCAGAAAAGCGATGCGCCTCAACCGTGAATTTCTTTGTCAGCTCGCCATCACCCAGAACCTTCAGCTCATCAAACTTCGACGGTATAACTCCGCGAGATACGAGCAGTTCCGGGGTGATTGCGGTGCCTTCGTCGAACAATGATTCCAACTGCCCCACATTCACGATCACAACTTCAGATGCGAAGGCGGCATTGTTGAAGCCACGTTTCGCCACGCGACGGAACAAAGGCATCTGACCGCCTTCAAATCCCGTACGGCGAGATGAACCGGCCCGACTGTAGAACCCTTTATGACCGCGGCCAGAGGTTTTACCGTGCCCACTCCCTGAGCCTCGACCGATGCGTTTGCGTTTCTTGTACTTCTGAATACCAACATGAACGTCGTTAAGAATCACAGTGACACCCCTCGCAATCGCTCAATTTGTTCACGTGTACGTAGTTGAGAAAGTGCGTCGAACGTAGCTTTCACAAGATTCAACGGATTTGTACTGCCGTAGGCCTTCGTCAGGATGTCACTAATCCCTGCAGACTCAACAACGGAGCGAACACAGTCACCAGCAATGATCCCGGTCCCCGGTTTTGCAGGAAGCAACAAGACACGCGATGCACGGAAGCGACCGATCACCTGATGAGGTATCGTGGTGCCAACAAGCGGTACACTCAGCTGGCTGCGGTTCGCCTGCTTCGTTGCCTTCTCTACAGCCAGAGGCACTTCGACAGCTTTGCCATAGCCGTAGCCAGCCTTGCCGTTTCCGTCGCCTGTCACCACAAGAGCAGCGAAGCTGAAGCGGCGGCCACCCTTCACCACGCACGCGCAGCGACGAATCGCTACCACTTTTTCGCCTGAATCATTCCGAACGTCGTTTGTTGACACGCCTCAACTCCAATCGCGACACAAGGTGCCCGCCTCGGCCCAAAAAGAAAATCTAGAATTCCAAACCAGCCGCACGGGCAGCATCCGCAACCGCAGCAACTCGACCATGATATCGGAACGACCCTCGATCGAAAACCACTTTGCTAATTCCGAGTTCGGTTGCTCGTTTGCCAATCAGCTCCCCAACTTTGCGAGCGAACTCGATATTGCCGGCACACTTTCCTGCACCAGCCACTTCCGCCTCTACCGTGCTTGCCGAAGCAAGTGTCTTCCCGGCAGCGTCATCAATAATCTGTGCGTACATGTGGCGATTGCTGCGAAACACCGAAAGCCGCGGGCGCCCATGAGCATCACGAATCACCCGGTTTCGAACTCGAAACTGACGGCGCTTCGCCTGAACTGCAAGTCTCTTTTCAACCTTCATCACATCACCCGAAACTTAATGCCGACCGGAAAATCCTGCAGACCAAAACTATTTCGATCCAAACGCCTTGCCACTCTTTCGGCGAACGAACTCGCCAGCATACCGCACACCTTTCCCCTTGTAGGGCTCCGGTGGCCGAACGCCACGAATCTCCGCCGCAAACTGGCCGACAGCCTGCTTGTCTGCGCTACGCACTGTGATATGAGTTGCGTCAGGCACTTCGCAGACAACTCCCGAAGGAACCTCCAGGATAATCTTGTTTGCAAAACCAACCTGCAGCGTCAGCTTGTTTCCCGCCAGGCTGGCATTGTAGCCAACACCCACGATCTCAAGCTTCTTTTCAAAGGGTGTCACAACACCCGTCACCATATTCTGAATCAAACTGCGAGTCAGGCCATGAAGTGCGCGACTCTCGCGCTTATCATCTGGTCGCACGACTGTCAGTACATCATTCTCGATGGTCACGGACATTTTGTCGTGAATCTGAAGAGTCAGCTCGCCAGCCTTCCCTTTAACAGAAAGGACGCGATCCGTAAGTTTAACGTCGACTCCGGCTGGAATAGCGACAGGCTTTTTACCAATTCGTGACATCTCAACACACCGATCACAGAGGGCCAACCTGACCAAGACAGACTACCAAATCTGGCAAAGTACCTCGCCACCAACACCATCTCGCCGTGCTTCACGGCTGCTCAACACACCCTTTGGTGTCGACAGCACACTCACACCAGTGCCCTGCCGGATCTCTTTCAACTCACCAACGCCCATATAGACGCGACAACCAGGTTTGCTCACCCGCTCAATGTGCTGGATGATCTGCTCACCACTGGGGCCGTACTTCAGGGTCACGCGGAGAACATTCACCGGCGATGACTCGACAACCTCGTGGTCCCAAACGAACCCCTCTCGCTTCAGGGCTTCGACAATATTCTGCTTGATCCGGGAGTATGGCACGTCAACAAATGGGCGTTCAACACGCACAGCATTGCGAATACGCGTCAACAGATCTGCAATAGGGTCCGTCATCATAATCAGCACCAACTCGCCAAAATGCGGCAACCAACAACTACCAACTCGCCTTCCGTGCGCCCGGGATCAAACCGTCGAGGCACAGATTACGAAAACAAATACGGCAAAGCTTAAACTTGCGATACACAGCACGGGGACGCCCGCAAATAGCACATCGTCGTTCAATACGGCTACTGAACTTTGGAGTTCGTTTCGCCTTTTCAATTTTTGACTTACTGGCCATCGGATCTCTTCTTGATCAATCAAGGACGGTATGTGGTGGTAGCAGCAGACTACTGGTTCTTCTCATCGGTACGGAACGGCATCCCGAAGAGCTTCAGTAACGCACGCCCCTCGTCATTGGTCCTGGCAGTCGTGACAAAGGTGATGTTCATACCCTGCGTATGAGTCACACTTTCCGGATCAACTTCCGGGAAGACCAACTGTTCGTTCAGACCGTAGTTATAATTACCCCGGCCGTCGAAACCATTTGGATTGATCCCGCGGAAGTCGCGGACTCGCGGCAAGGCCAAGGTGATGAGGCGATCGAGGAATTCGTACATCCGCTTACCACGCAACGTAACCCGGCAACCGATCGGCTGACCCTCGCGAAGACGAAACCCCGCGACAGACTTTCTCGCACGGCAAATCTGCGGCTTTTGCCCGGCAAGAGCCGTCAGGTGCTCAGCAGCGCTATCCAGACGCTTTCTGTCCTGGACCGCCTCTCCGACACCCATGCTGACAACGATCTTCTGCAGCTTGGGAATGCAATGAACGTTCGAACGACCAAGCTGTTGCTTCAGCTCGGGAACGATTCGGTTATTGTAATCTTCCAGGAGGCGTGTCATGTTACCGACTTTGTACACTAATCAGGACTGAATTCACCAGAGACACAGACATCAAGCGACGGGCTAAATCACTTCACTTGCAAGCGAAACAATCTTCATGAACTTCTTGTCCCGAAGCTCACGGGCAACGGCGCCGAAAATGCGAGTGCCACGCGGATTACCATCGTTATCCACAATAACAACCGCGTTTCGGTCGAACTGGACATAGGAACCGTCAGGACGGCGACTCGCCTTTCGACACCGCACAACCACGCCCTTGACAACCGAACCGGCCTTGATATTACTGCCAGGCAGGCTCTTCTGTACGGCGATCACGACGATATCACCAAGACTCGCGTAACGACGACGCGTACCACCAAGCACCTTGATGCAACGGGCGATCTTTGCACCCGAATTATCTGCCACATCAAGCATTGTCTGCATCTGAATCATCGAATCACCGCACGCCGACTAATTGCAATGGGACCAACAAAATACTAATGGGCAGAAACTTCTGCCTCATGCCGAACCACCCGGTTCAACTTCCAGCGCTTGCTGCTGGAAACTGGAGGACATTCCTCAATCTCCACCAGGTCGCCAACCCTGGCAACGTTACCCTCATCATGAACCTGGCAAACCGTCTTGCGACGAATGATCTTGCCGTATTTCGGGTGACGCATACGCCGTTCGATTTCAACTCGAAGGGTCTTATCGCGTTTGTCCGACTTGACTGTACCTACCAGAATCTTCCGCATCTCAACCGACCTTCAAAGATCTACGCGTTACCCAATTCCCGCTCACGCTGAATTGTCTTAATACGAGCGACAGTACGTCGCAATTTCTTGACGCTTGCAGGAATATCATTCCGTTCCGAAGCCGCCTGGAACCGAAGCTTGAAAAGCTGCTGTTGAACCTCGCGCATTTCATGCGTTAACTGTTCTTCCGACAACTCACGGAGCTGAGACACCTTAGACATTTTCTCAACCTCAACCTTACCTAAATCTCAGGCCGACGTCCGACAAGGCGAACTCGGACAGGCAACTTGTGAGCAACACGACGGAAGCAGGTCTTAGCTGCGTCCTGCGAAACACCAGTCAATTCAAACAATACCGTACCAGGTTTGACAACGGCAACCCAGCGATCCGGCTCACCCTTCCCCTTACCCATTCGAGTTTCAAGAGGTCGCGCTGTTACAGACTTCTGTGGGAAGATACGGATGAAAACCCGACCCTGACCACGCACGTACTGTGTTGCGGCAATACGGCAAGCCTCAATCGTCTGCCCAGTAATATGACCGGCATCCAGAGACTGCAACGCCCATTCGCCGAAAACAACCGTGTTACCACGGGTCGCCTTACCTCTTATACGCCCTCTTTGGCTTTTGCGATGCTTGACCCGCTTTGGCATTAGAGCCATCTGCAGTCTCCTCGTCCGAATAGTCGCCTAAATCAATCCAAACTTTTACACCAATGATGCCGGTTGGCGTCAACGACTCAGCAAAGCCGTAGTCGATGTGCCGACGGAGCGTAGAGAGCGGAATCGACCCACGATTCGCTTTCTCCGTTCGGGACATCTCCGCACCCCCCAAACGGCCAGACATCTGAATCTTCACACCATGAACGCCGGAACTCATCACCTCATCCAGCGTCTTCTTGATCGCACGACGGAAACTGCCGCGTTTCCGAAGCTGCTGAGCAATCTTCATCGCAACCAGCTTGGCATCGCGATTCGGATTCGTGATCTCAACAATCTTGACGTCCATTCGACGACCGGTAAGGTCCTCAAGTTCCGCCTTCAGCTTATCAACTTCCTGCCCCTTGCGGCCGATGATCACCCCCGGACGACCGGAATGAAGATGGACCACAACCTGATCGCGGGTACGCTCGATCTCAACCTTCGCGATCTCGGCAAACTCGTACTTGGTCGCCACAAACTTGCGGATCTTCTGATCCTCAGCAAGCAGGTCACCAAACTCTTTCTTTGGAGCATACCAGCGACTTCGCCAAGTCTCCATGACCCCAACGCGGAAACCGGTTGGCCTTACCTTTTGTCCCATATCCAACAACCCTTCAGCAATCAACCAAGTTCCGGAGCTTCCACAGCAACATGAATATGAGCCGTACGGCGACGAATCAAAAAGGCCATCCCTCTCGCTCGAGGCTGGACCCGCTTGAACATCGGGCCGCCATCAACCCTGGCCTCCACAATACGCAAACGGTCCGGGTTACGAACACCACGGTCCTCCGCATTGGCGACGGCACTCTTCAGCACCTTCTCGATGAAGCGTGCACCCCGATTCGGGACATACTTCAGAGCATTGAGCCCGCTCTCCGCAGTCTCGCCGCGAATCATGTCAGCAAACGGACGCACTTTCGTCGGTGAAATCCGGGCAAAACGATGTGTAGCGCGAACTAAAGCCATGATTACTTCTTACCTTTTGCACCATGACCACGGAAAGTACGGCTCAACGAAAACTCGCCAAGTTTGTGCCCGACCATATCCTCAGTCACATAGACGCTGATATGCACCTTACCGTTGTGCACCAGAAACGTATGACCAACAAACTCAGGCGATATCGTACAGGACCGAGACCAGGTCTTGATCGGCTCCTTGCGACCCGCAGCGTTGAGTTTCTCAACCTTCTCCAACACCCGCGGGTCCACGAATGGACCCTTTTTCAGCGAACGCCCCATAACACAAACCTTACTTCACAACGCCTAGAGTTTCACTTCGCCATAACGGACAGACCGACGACGACGGATGATTGCCTTGGTAGACGACTTCTTCCGATTCCTGGTGCGACCACCTTTGGCCAGCTTACCGCTCGGACTACAAGGATGCCGACCGCCGGAGTTACGACCTTCACCACCGCCCATTGGATGGGCGACCGGATTCATCGCAGTACCCCGCACATGTGGCCGAATACCCTTCCAGCGATTACGACCAGCCTTACCAATCACGATACTGCTGTGCTCAGAGTTGCCAAGCACACCGATTGTTGCGCGGCAGGCACTGGGAACACGTCGAACCTCACCGCTCGGCAGTGTCAACTGAGCCCAGCGTCCATCCCGAGCATTCAAAGTCGCACCAACCCCGGCACTGCGGCACATCTGACCACCGCGCCCAGGCTGCATTTCAATGTTATGAACCACCGTACCAAGCGGAACCGCACTCAGCGGCATGCAGTTGCCGACATTTGGCTCAACACCCAGACCGCTTTCTACAGTCATGCCCGCCTTCAGGCCCTCAGGTGCCAGAATGTAGCGCTTCTCTCCATCGGCGTACTGAAGCAGAGCAATACGACACGTTCGATTTGGGTCGTACTCAATGTGTGTAACCTTGGCCTCAACGCCGTCTTTATCGCGGCGGAAATCGATGATTCGATACAGGCGTTTGTGCCCGCCGCCACGATGCCGAGACGTAATCTTACCCTGATTATTCCGACCACCACTTCGCTTGTACCGCTTGGTAAGCGACTTCTCGGGCCGCTTCTTCTTGTCAGTGATTTCCGCAAAATCGCTGACAGAAGCCCCTCGACGCCCCGGCGTGGTAGGTTTGTAAAATCGAATTCCCATGACTCAATCACCCAGAATTTCAATTGGCGACAGCAAACAACGCCTAAAAGAACGCAATCCGATCTTCATCGTGAAGCTTCACAATAGCTTTCTTCCAGCTCTTTGTACGCCCCATCGCCATCTTAAAACGGCGAGGCTTGCCCGACCGATTCTGTGTCCGAACAGCGACAACCCGCACATCAAACATCTGCTCGACTGCGTTCTTGATATCCGTCTTGCTTGCCAGAGGATGAACCTCAAATGCGTACGCATTAAACTTCTCTGAGACGTGCGTCCCCTTCTCAGTAACAAGGGGACGACGAATCACCTGAGTAGCATCCAGGGTAATCCCGGCAGCAGCATTTTCGATGGACATAAGACACCAAAACTATCTTGGAAAAACCCTTAACGACTACGCCTTGCCAGCAATCCGGTCAATTTCAGCAACAGTGATCACCAGATTACGCTGCCGCAACAACGAGTAAGCATTCAGGTCAGAGCCAGGCATCACAACCACACCCTCGATATTCCTCGCCGACTTCCAAACATTGGCATTCAGCCCTTCAGTCGCCAGCAAAACCGACTGCCCCTGAATCCCAACTGCCTTCAGAAATCCCGCCACAACCCGAGTCCGAGGCTCCACACAATCCCAGGATTTCAGAACTACAGCCTGGCCATCCTGAAACTTACTCAGCAACGCCATTCGCGTCGCCTTCTGAACCGCCTTGCGCGGCAGCCGATAGTAGTAGTCCCGCGGCTTCTTACCGAAGGCATGACCACCACCACGACGAACCGGTGTACGAAGCGCACCAGCACGAGCCCTGCCAGTACCCTTTTGTTTAAACAACTTCCGGGTACTACCAGCCACCATGCCACGAGACTTCGTCTGCACCTCACCAACTCGCTTGTTGGCGTTGTACATCACAACAACATCGTGCAGCAGCTGCTTGTTAATACCGTCAGCAAGCGAGGCCGGATCGAGCTGGTAAGTCCCACACTCAGCACCAGACATATCGCGAATCGAAACAGAAATCATGCTTCCACCAACCGAAATATCTAGGCGTTCTTCTCAGAGCGACGAACAACAACAAACGAACCCTGCGGACCCGGAATGGCACCGCGCACCAACAACAGATTCGACTCAGCGTCAACCCGAACCACCCTAAGATTCTTCACTGTTACCCGCTCACCACCAAACCGACCAGCCATCTTCGTACCCTTCATAACCTTTGAAGGATCCGCACTCTGACCAATCGAACCAGGATGACGATGCACCCGCTTCGCACCATGACTCGCCGGCTGCCCGGCAAAGTTGTGCCTCTTCATCACACCCGTGGTCCCGCGACCCTTGGAAACACCAATTACATCAACCCACTGAACGTCTGAAAGCGAATCTGCCAGAAGAACCTGCCCCACTGACAACTCAGCCGGCGACACCAGCCGAAACTCCCGCACAAACCGCTTTGGCTCACACTCCGCCTTGGGCAGCACTTCCACACCAGCAGCCTTCAGCGCCGACTGACGAACCCCACCAATTGCCGCCACATGACCTCGAACAGAACGCGAAACCTTCTCCCGCGGGGCATCACCGAAGCCCAACTGCACAGCATCATACCCATCCCTGGACTGAGTACGAACCTGCAGCACAACACAAGGACCAGCCTCTATGACCGTCACAGGAACGATGACACCATCATCCCCGTAAACCTGGGTCATACCAATTTTCTTACCAAGCAAGCCCACTGACATAGCTCAGAGATCCGCGCGCAAATGAAAACCAAAGAACGAGCCGAAAGACCCGCATCACCAAGGGCCAACCAAGACCAAAAGCCCACAACAGACTAAGCCGTCGCAGTCGCCTTGATCTTAATGTCCACACCAGCCGGCAGAGACAACTTGTTCAGAGCATCAACCGTCTTACCGGTTGGCTGAACAATATCAATCAATCGCTTGTGCGTCCGAATTTCGAACTGCTCCCGCGACTTCTTGTCAATATGAGGACTACGCAGCACCGTATACCGCTCAATGCGAGTCGGTAGCGGCACAGGCCCATGAACAATTGCCCCTGTGCGCTTTGCAGTATCCACTATTTCCGCTGCCGACTGATCCAGCACGGAATGGTCATACGCTTCCATCCGAATCCGGATACATTCTTCACCAGCACCAGCCACCGCAAGTCACCTTGAGCAAAGAGTTTACGTTTAGAGATCGAGCTTACCCCTGCCACGGGGAATCGCGGATTCTAGTTCTGACAGTACAATCTGTCAATGAAGCACAGCAGAGAAATCTTCTTCTTCGACAGACGAGAATCCAAACTTCAGCTACATCATCTGTTCTGCAACATTCGCCGGGGCAATCGCGTAGCGGCAGGGCTCCATGGAGTAGGATGCTCGGCCTTGAGAAAGACTGCGAATCTGGTTTGAGTAGCCAAACATTTCAACCAGAGGAGCCTCGCATTGTAAAACGCAAAGATCTCCCTGACGGTCTGAATTGACGATCGTCGCACGTCGTGCGTTCAAATCAGACTGGACATTACCCAGAAAGTCCTCCGGTGTGACAACCTCAAGTGACATAATTGGCTCCAGGATTGCCAGCTTCCCATCGGCAAGAACGCGCCGGAACGCTTCTGCCGCTGCCGTACGGATCGCCACCTCCGTAGACTCGCCCTCTGTGAAAGTAATCTCCTGAATCCGAAGGCGCAAGCCCATCAACGGGTTACCGAAGATTCCGCCTGCCTGCGCCTCCTTCTCAATCGATTCCAGCAAGACCGCCAGTAACGGACGCGGAATAGACTCCGGGCTGATTTCGGAAACAACCTCAACGCCAACAGACAAATCCTCCAGCTCTTCCGCCACAAGAGTCAGACCAAACGAAACCGGACCCGATGGCAGCTGACGGGCGAATTGCTCATGAATTGTCACGGACCCGATCAGCTTTTCACGGTAGCTGACGCGTGGCTTGTGGAATTTAACCGACAGATTGAAATCTCGCTCCATGCGATGGCGGATAACTTCCAGGTGCAATTCGCCCATCCCACTGATCAGAGTCTGCCCGGTGTCCGGGTTTATCTTCACATGAAAAGTGGGATCCTGTCGCTCCAGCCTTCGCAATGTGTCTTCCAGCTTCTTTCGATCACCGCTCGATTCGGGCTCCACAGCGACTGAGATCACAGGCTCCGGAAAGACGATTGACTCCAGCACAATCGGCGCCCCAGGATCGCAAAGCGTGTCTCCAGTGGCGGAATCTCGCGGACCGATAATTCCGCAAATATCCCCGGCTTCAACTCGTTCGACTTTGACCCGAGAGTCCGACTGAATATGCCAAAGCTGGGTAATCATCTCCTTTTTCCCCGTTCGGGGATTCAGCAACTTGGAATTACCCGTCAAAGCACCCGAATAAATTCGTGCAAAATACAAATCACCATGCGATTCCGCCTGGATCTTGAATACGAGCACACATGCGGATTCGTCGGACGATGGCTTTCGACTGACCACCTGCCCTTCCTGTTTTCCGGATGGAACAACCCCCTGCACCGGGGGACGATCGATGGGACTGGGCAGGAAATCTCTCACCGCATCAAGGACCGGCTGAACACCAATATAATCCAGAGATGACCCGCAAAAAACCGGCTGAACTTCGCCATTAAGAGTCGCCCGGCGAATAGCCCCAAGAACAAGGTCCATGGGAATCTCCGACGGATCCATCTCCATACAGGCAACCATCAACTCTTCATCCAGAAGCGAAAGCGTATCAAACAATTCCCCTCGCCAAAGATCAGCATCGTCTCTCAGATGGTCCGGTATTTCTTCGAGTCGAAACTCAGCGCCACGCGACTCCGAATCCCAGTAGATAGCCTTCGCCTGCAGCAAATCAATGATGCCGACGAAACCATCTGCATTTGAATTCGGGCCCATACCAATCGGTATCTGCAAAGGAAGGGGCTTCCCATTCAGCCTCGCCCGAATCTGCTCGAGGATCCGTTCAAAACCTGCACCGATCCGATCCATCTTGTTGATCAGGCATACCCTCGGGACGTTATACCGATTCGCCTGTCGCCAAACCGTCTCACTCTGCGCCTCAACACCTTCAACCGCGCTGAAGATGACCACCGCACCGTCAAGCACACGCAGACTGCGTTCAACTTCGGCAGTAAAATCCACGTGCCCCGGAGTATCAATAATGTTGATGGTCGTACCGCCCCACTCGCAGGTTACCGCGGCCGAATAGATCGTTATGCCGCGCTGAGCCTCCTCCGGATCGAAATCAGTGACGGTATTGCCGTCGTCGACATTCCCCATGCGGTGCGAGGTTCCGGTGTAGAACAAGATCCGCTCTGTCGTCGTTGTCTTGCCTGCATCAATGTGGGCAATAATTCCGATGTTTCGAATGTTGTTTATGTCTCGACTCACAGCGGCACTCCAGAACCAACAAAAAAACGCCAAACGGCTCTCAAGGAGGACCATTTGGCGCTGTTCAGATTTTGATCAACGAAGAATTACCACGCAAAGTGCGAGAACGCCTTGTTTGCATCAGCCATACGATGCACGTTCTCACGCTTTGTCATTGCAGCACCTTCCCGGCGAAACGCAGCCATCAACTCATCAGCCAGAGAACGATCCACCGGACGCCCCTTGCGGCCGCGAACAGCCTCCAGGATCCAGCGAATGGAAAGCGCCTGCTGGCGACGATGATTTACGGGCGTAGGAACCTGGTAAGTGGCCCCGCCAACTCGCTTGGAACGAACCTCGATAGCAGGCTTCACGTTATCAACAGCCTGAGTAAACACCTTCAGAGCATCTTCCTCAGGGAGCTGCTTCTGAATAATGTCCATCGCACGATAGAAGGCAGCCGTCGCCACACTCTTCTTGCCGTCATACATCAAACAATTCACGAACTTCGATACCAGCAGACTATTGAAGCGGGTATCGGGAGTAAGCTGCTCGCGACTGGCTGTAAACTTCTTAACCATGAACCTGCACTACCTTTAGCACACGCAGAGAAAACAAGACGAGCAAAAACTACTTAGGCCGCTTGGCACCATAACAGCTGCGAGCCTGTCGCCGACCGTTAACACCCAGGGTATCAAGAACGCCACGAATCACCTTGTAGCGAACACCCGGAAGGTCGCGAACACGACCACCACGAACAAGCACAATCGAGTGTTCCTGGAGGTTGTGACCCTCTCCAGGAATGTAAGCCGTCACTTCCTTACCATTAGAAAGACGTACACGAGCCACTTTTCGGAGAGCCGAATTCGGCTTCTTCGGAGTGACAGTCTTTACCTGGAGACAAACCCCGCGTTTTTGAGGGCATCCCTCCAGAAGGGGAGTCTTGGTCTTGGAATATTGCTGACGACGCGGCTTGCGAACCAGCTGATTAATTGTGGGCATAACACGCCAAATTCTTAAAACAGAAGACCTTACGAGCGCCGAAAACGCGACAATCTATCCATGCTTCTCCTGATCGTCAACCTCGCGTGTTCACGATCAGTGGAATTCGCCGATCTCACAGAGGATCGTCAGGTGTGAGATCCGCCAGAGACGGAGCTGACGGACGATCCGGATCAATTCGTCGAGGCGGCATATCGGCATCCAGCATCAAACCAGCCCTTGCCGCGGCCATACGAGCCTTGGCTTCTTCCTGCTCCCGGATCGCAGAGTCATGGATCCGAACCTGCGCCTCCTGGTGCAGACTAAAACCAGTACCCGCCGGAATCAGGTGGCCAAGAATTACGTTTTCTTTCAAACCAACGAGATTATCCACTTTGCCGCCGAGAGCTGCTTCCGTGAGAACCTTGGTCGTTTCCTGAAAACTGGCGGCTGAGATAAAGCTTTCGCTCTGAACAGCTGCTTTGGTGATCCCAAGAAGCTGATGACTGGCTCGCGCCTTTCGAAGTGACGTGTGCTTCGCTGGTTTGCTGACTTCGGCGTTTACCTCTTCAACATCCGCAATCGCAACTTTGTCACCGATCTCGTAATCCGTACCACCAGGGTCCGTAATCTTTACCATCGATTCGAGTTCATCATTCACTCGCTTCAATTCAAACTTGTCAATCAACAACCCCGGCAGCAAATCAGTATCACCGACGTTGTCGATTCGAACCTTTCGAAGCATTTGAGAGATGACAATTTCAATATGCTTGTCGTCGATCTCGACTCGCTGAGCACGATAGACGTTTTGAATCTCATGCAGCAGATACTGCTGGACTTCCTCAGCACCACTCACACGAAGAATGTCCTGTGGAACAAGCGGCCCTCGTACAAGTGCATCCCCCGCCTTCACAAGGTCACCAGGATGAACCAGCAGGTGCTTACCGTGAGGGATCACGTGTTCAACTTCAGTACCATCTGCTCCCTTGACAAGGACGATTCGCTTTCCTCGCTTCTTTTCCGCCAGGAATTCGATTTCGCCATCGATCTCCGCAACAACGGCTGGATCCTTGGGCTTTCGAACTTCAAACAGTTCGGTTACTCGAGGCAGACCACCGGTGATGTCTTTCGTACCGGTTGATTCACGTGGCGTCTTGGCAACAACCGTACCTGCAGAAATCTGCGATCCCTCGGCCGTTTCAATACTTGCCCCTTCCGGCAGGTAATAGAAGTCCAGAATCCGGCCCGTACCATCTTCGACGATGACCTGTGGATGTAATCCAGCCTTATGCTCGGTAATGGTTCGACGAAGATTTCCGGACGCTTCTTTTTCTGTACGGATCGACTGACCTTCGATGCAGTCGTCCAATCGAACGCGACCACCCACCTGGGCGATGATGGGAATCGAGTGTGGGTCCCAGGTGCACAACACGTCGCCGGAGTTGACCTGCTGATTTTCTGCCACTTCCAGTACGGCACCATTGGGCACCGACTGCTTCTCGACCTCGCGACCGCGGTCATCAACGATGCTGATCTCACCGTTTCGCCCCAGGACGACCTGTCGACCTTCGGCGTTGATTACGCTTCGAATACGAGTAAACCTCACCTGACCACTACGTTTTGCCTGAAGCTCGCTCTGTTCAACGTCGGTAGAAGCAACCCCACCGATGTGGAAGGTTCGCATTGTCAACTGCGTACCAGGCTCTCCAATACTCTGTGCAGCAATAATACCGACGGCAAGCCCCTGCTCAACCAGGTCACCTGTCGACAAGTCCATGCCGTAGCACAACTGACACATACCCAATGGGGATTCGCAGGTCATCGGACTACGAACCTGAATTCGCTCCAGACCCATTTCCTCGATCTTGCGAGCCTTTTCGACGGTAATCAGTTCGTCTTCACGAACAATCACTTCGTCGGTAATCGGGTTCACAATATTTGTTCGACTCACCCGACCACGAATCGCATCGGCCAGTCCAACTTCGACCTTCTCACCCCGATACACAACACCGCGAGTCAAACCCTTCGTGGTGCCACAGTTGTGAGTTGTCACGACCATGTTCTGACAAATATCAGCCAGCTTACGGGTCAGATAACCACTATCGGCCGTTTTCAGAGCGGTATCCGCCAGTCCCTTTCGAGCTCCGTGGGTCGAACTGAAGTACTCCAGTACCGAAAGACCCTCACGGAAATTCGATTTGATCGGGGTTTCAATGATTTCGCCGCTTGGCTTAGCCATCAAACCACGCATACCGGACAGCTGCTGAATCTGTCCAACACCACCTCGGGCACCGGAATGTGCCATCAGGTAAATTGGATTTACGTAAGCACCATTATCGCGAACGTCGTGCTCAAGCTGATCCATCATGGATTTCGTAATCTCTTCTCGAGCATGCGTCCAGATGTCAAGAACCTTGTTGTAGCGTTCCTGATTGGTAATCACGCCCTTTTCAAACAGCTTCTGCTGCTTCAGAACGATCTTCTCCGATTCCCCAATGACCTTCTCCTTGTTCGGAGCCGTCTTCAGGTCACTCGCACCGAACGACAGACCACTCTCTGTCGACGCGCGGAAACCACAGCTCTTCATCCGGTCAAGCAACTCAATCGTTTCACGACGGCCAAGTTCCAGGTAGCAATCGGAAATCACGATCGCCAGGTCCTTACTTCGCATCGTCTGGTTGTAGTAAGCCATTCGCTTCGGCAGGATATCATTGAACATCACGCGGCCGGGAGAAGTCTCTATGAGACCACCAGGACGATACTTGTCTGCTCCGTCACCCTTGACTCGTTTCCCCTTTGGCATACGCACTTTGATGGTGGCATGCCGCGACACTTTGCCCTGCTGGAAGGCCATGAACACTTCTTCCGACGAAGCGAAGATCATTCCCTCACCAGGTCGTGAGGTTCGCTTCAAGGTCAGATAGTAGCAGCCCATCACGATGTCCTGCGTGGCGCTGATAATCGGAGCCCCGTTTGCCGGACTGAAAATATTGTGCGTCGACATCATCAGGGTGGTCGCTTCCACCTGAGCTTCGATCGACAACGGCAGATGGACGGCCATCTGGTCACCGTCAAAGTCTGCGTTGAACCCTTTGCAGACGAGCGGATGAAGGCGAATCGCGTTACCCTCAACCAGTGTCGGCTCAAATGCCTGAATACCAATTCGGTGCAGCGTTGGGGCTCGATTCAGAAGTACAGGATGGTTGCGAATCACCTCGTCAAGAATGTCCCAAACGTCTTCATCGCGGCGTTCCAGCATTCGCTTCGCGCTCTTGATGGTATCCGCATGACCCAGATCCTTCAGCCGGCGAATCACAAACGGCTGAAACAGTTCCAGCGCGATCTTTTTCGGAAGACCACACTGATGCAGCTTCAGGTCCGGGCCAACCACGATCACACTTCGAGCAGAATAGTCCACGCGTTTACCGAGAAGGTTCTCGCGGAATCGCCCCTGCTTACCTTTGATCATGTCGGTAAGTGATTTCAACGGACGATTGGAAGAACCCAGGACGGGGCGTTTGCAACGATTGTTGTCGAACAAAGCATCGACCGACTGCTGCAGCATTCGCTTTTCGTTGCGGACAATGACTTCCGGTGCGTTCAAATCCACCAGCTTCTTCAGTCGGTTGTTTCGATTGATAATTCGCCGGTAAAGGTCATTCAGGTCGCTTGTGGCGAAGTTGCCCGAATCCAGGAGGACGAGGGGACGCAAATCCGGTGGAATAACCGGGATCACATCCAGCACCATCCACTCGGCGCGATTATCGCTGTCCCGGAGAGCTTCCACGATCTTCAGACGCTTGATCAGATCCTTGATCTTCTGCTGACTCCCGGTCTTTGCAAGCTCAGTACGCAATTCGCCGGACAGTTCAACCAATCGCATCTGGGAGAGAAGCTTCTTGATTGCTTCCGCACCCATTCCGATTTCAAACGCCCCTTCACCATAGTCACGACGCGCCTGACGCGCTTCATCTTCCGTCAGCATCTGACAGGCTTTGAGCGGCGTATCGCCCGGGTCAACAACAACGTAGTCCTGGAAGTAGATCACCTTCTCCAGTGACGTCGTCTTCATGTTCAACAGCGCACCAAGGCGACTGGGCATCGACTTGAAGAACCAGATGTGCACAACCGGAGCCGCAAGCTCGATATGCCCCATCCGCTTTCGACGCACACGGCTGTGAGTGACCTTCACGCCGCAGCGGTCGCAAATCATTCCTTTGTATTTCATTCCACGGTACTTGCCGCACGCGCATTCCCAGTCCTTTTCAGGACCGAAGATACGCTCACAGAACAAGCCGTCTCGTTCGGGGCGATACGTACGGTAGTTAATTGTCTCGGGCTTCTTCACTTCCCCGAATGACCAGCTACGAATGTCGTGCGGGCTGGCCAGGCTGATCTTGATCGAAGCGTAGTCGTTAACGCGATCAAAGGTACCTTCGCTGACGCTCACGGTCGGTTCTCCCAAACTATCGTTCAAAAGGCAAAGGCATTCCAAAGAACTACCGTTGCAGTTTTGTATTCATTTCAGACGGAACAATGCTCCCGCAAGTCCGCGGGACTCAGAGTTGGCGACTGCTGACTCAGGTCAGCAGTCGACGCAGAACGGGGATTCAGGCGAATTAATGACCTGATTTCTCCAGATGCAGATTCAAACACAAGCCCCGAATTTCATTGTTCAACACGTCGAAGCTGGCGGGTGTTCCGGCTTCAAGTGTATTCTCGCCCTTAACCATGCTCTCATAGATCTTTGTACGACCTTCCACGTCGTCGCTCTTCACGGTCAACAACTCCTGAAGGATGTAGGCCGCACCGTAAGCTTCCAGCGCCCAGACTTCCATCTCCCCGAAGCGCTGTCCACCGAACCGGGCCTTGCCACCAAGTGGCTGTTGAGTGATCAGTGAGTAAGGTCCGGTCGCGCGAGCATGCACCTTATCATCCACCAGGTGGTGCAGCTTCAACATGTAGATGTAACCGACCGTCACCTTTTGCTCGAGGCGTTCGCCGGTGCGACCGTCGAACAGAACTGACTTGCCATCCTCAGGCAGGCCGGCCTCGACAAGAGCCGCACGAACATCATCTTCGCTTGCTCCATCAAAGACGGGGCAAATCGCCCGGTAGCCCAGTTTTCCAGCTGCATACCCGAGATGCGTTTCCAGAATCTGCCCCACATTCATACGACTCGGAACGCCCAGCGGGTTCAGAATGATATCCACAGGAGTTCCATCCTCCAGGAATGGCATATCTTCGATCGGAAGGACTTTCGAAATGACCCCCTTGTTCCCGTGGCGTCCTGCCATCTTATCGCCCGCGCTGATCTGACGCTTCGACGCAACGTAAACCTTCACCATCTGCAGCACACCACTCGGCAACTCATCGCCTCGCTTCATGCTGTTCAAACGGTGGTCCTCGTGATCGATTACGTCTTCAACAATGCTCCAGCTGTCACGAATCACTTTGCGAGCCGCCGTCTTCTTCTGCGGACTTCGCACATCCATGTCTTCGAAGTGACTCTGGAAATGTCGTGCATATTCAGCTACGGCCTTCACGTCATCCAACTGGCCAAGCTGCCGGCCATCTTCGTCAACAACGGGCTGTTCGATGACCGCTTCAAGCTCGACAAGGAACTTCTGGAACGACGCGGCAATTGCCGTTTCGCCTTCCTTCTCTACCTTCTTCAAATCATCTTCAAACCGCTTACGCTCAATCTCAGACAGGCTCATGCGGCGAGAAAACTTTTCGGTGTGAATGACGATACCGCCCACGCCGGAAGGAACTTCCAGTGATTCGTTCTTCACATCTTCGCCAGCGCGACCAAAAATCGCGTGCAACAGTTTCTCTTCCGGCGTCAATTCTGATTTCGCCTTCGGCGAAACCTTGCCCACCAGAATGTCGCCGGGATGAACTCGAGTTCCGATCTTTACGATTCCGCTTTCATCGAGATGACGAAGAGCTTTCTCGCTCACGTTAGGGATATCACGAGTGAACTCTTCGCGCCCAAGCTTGGTTTCACGAATCTCAACATCAAACTCATCCAGGTGAATCGACGTGTAGACGTCTTCCTTCACCAGTCGCTCGGACAGAATGATGGCGTCTTCAAAATTGAAGCCTTCCCATGACATAAACGCGACCAGTACGTTGCGACCAAGTGCAAGACTTCCGTTTCGTGTCGCCGCACTATCACAAAGTACCTGACCAGCCTTAACCTTGTCACCCACCGCCACGATAGGCTTCTGATTCAGACACGTTCGTTCGTTCAAACGGCGGTACTTGCGAAGTGGATATCGTTTACCTTCCACCTCAATCACGTTGGCATCAACGTAAGTCACCTTACCGGCCTTCTCCGCCCGCCAAACCATGCCGGAGTTCTGGGCAACGTACTGCTCCATACCTGTTCCGACTACGGGTCGTTCAGCGATTAACAACGGAACAGCCTGTCGCTGCATGTTCGAGCCCATCAGAGCACGATTCGCATCGTCGTGTTCAAGAAACGGGATCAACCCGGCAGACACACCTACCATCTGGCAAGGCGCCACATCGATAAACTCGACCTGATCACGACTCGCCCAAACTACATCACTCTTGTTACGGGCGAGAACACGTTCCGGCTCAATCTCTCCGTTCACCACAGGCGTGTCAGCAGGACACACAAATGCAGCGGCCTCTTCATCGGCACGCAACCAGACAACCTCGTCCATGATCTTCGCATTCCGAACAACACGGTAGGGCGAGATCAGAAAGCCATAATCGTCGACTCGAGAAAAGATCCCGAGACTCGAAATCAGACCGATATTGGTACCTTCTGGCGTCTCGATCGGACAGATGCGTCCATAGTGGGAAATGTGCACGTCGCGAACTTCGAAACCAGCTCGCTTCCTGTTCAAACCCCCGGGACCAAGCGCACTCAAACGCCGCTCGTGCGTCAACATCGACAGTGGATTTGTCTGGTCCACGACCTGTGACAGCTCACTACGACCGTAGAAGAAGTCGATTGCAGCAGAAACACTCTTCGGATTGATAAGTGTTCGAGGCGAAATCGACTCCACCTCCTTCAGCTGCATACGCTCCTGTACGGTGCGGCGAAGCTTCAGGAAACCCTTTCGGATCTCATCACACGCCAGCTCATCAATCGTACGCAACCGCCGATTACCCAGGTTATCGATGTCGTCGATCTGCGCGGTCTCATCACCAATGCGCAGACGAACGATGTACCGCATTGCGTTGATGAAGTCCTCAGGCTTCAAAGTCATCTCTTCGTCAGAGATGTCCTGCTGGAACTTTCGGTTGATTCGGAATCGCCCGACCCGCCCGAGCCGATAGCGATTCACATCGAAGAACTTCTCGTGGAACAGCTCCGATGCCTTATCCAGATTTGGAGGATTCCCAGGGCGCAGTCGCTGGTAGATCTTCAACAGCGCCTCTTCATGAGTTGACGTCCCGTCTTCTGCCAGAGTCTTCAGAATCAGCGGGTCCCGAACCTCGGTCACAACCTCAATGCTCTTCACACCCGCTGAAATCAACTCCTCAGCAATGGTATCTGTGATCTGCGACCCAGCATCGCAAATGATCTCGCCAGCGCGTTCATGCTTTTCCGGGAAAACAACATCGTCCACGCAATAGCGGTTCTCGACCTCAGCAACCGTCGTCTTCGAACTCAGCTTCAACTCTTCCGTCGGATAAAACAAACGGATGATGGAAGCGTCGCTGGAATACTCACCCGACATCGCTCGCAGCAACGTCAACGCCGAGAACTTGCCACTCTGATCGATGCGAACGCCAATCGCGTCGCGCTTGCTCACCAGCAACTCAATCCAGCTTCCGCGTTCCGGGATAATGCGGCAGGAATGAGTCTTGCGATCACTGCTGGCAGTCTCCTCCGCCATCACAAAGTCCACACCCGGAGAGCGGTGCAACTGAGAGACAACGACACGCTCAGCCCCGTTGATGATGAACTCACCACCCCCAATCATGATGGGAATATCACCGAGATACACTTCTTCCTCAACTGGTTGCTCTTTGACCAGTCGCAACCAGATACGGAACGGCATTCCGTAGGTCAGTTTGAGCTGACGACATTCGTCGGCTGTATAGCGAGGCTTACCCAGCTCATACTTCACATAATCCAATCGGAACTGGCCATCATAGCTCTCAATTGGAAAGACTTCGCGCAAGATGCCTTCCAGACCGAAATTCAGCCGATCTCGCGCGGGGCGGTCAGCCTGCAGAAAACGGCTGTAAAATGCCGTTTGAATCTGAGTCAGTCCAGAAATCTCGTACTCGGCCTGAATTTTCCCGAAGTTTCGAACCGTATCCTGGTCGATCGTACGAATAGACGGAATCGCCATACCACCTGCCCTAAACTCAAAATCGCTTGTTCAAAACCAACTTCAAATCAGATCTGCAACAGACCATCCGCGAAAAAGCGCGCGACGAAAGGCACCTACCGACTACCAGTAGCTGCCTCAATCACCACGAACCGCATTGATGAACAACGGCTCAATGACACGAATTGTCGAGCCTTCATAGACCTGCAGAACCAACGCAATGCCGCACAAATGCAGTGCAAACGAACATCTGATCGGGGAAAATACCCCGATCAGATATTAACGAAAAGCTCTGCTACAACCGTCGCAAACAACAGACTATTTCAGCTCGCAAGTACCGCCAGCCGCTTCAACTTCTGCCTTCAGCTTCTCAGCATCTTCCTTGGCGATACCTTCCTTCAACGGCTTTGGAGCGCCTTCTACAAGGTCCTTGGCTTCTTTCAGACCAAGACCCGTGACAGCTCGCACAACCTTAATCACAGCGATCTTATTGTCGCCAAATCCGGTCAGAACGACGTCGAACTCTGTCTTCTCAGCAGCAGCAGCAGGAGCATCGCCAACAGGAGCAGCCATCATGACAGCACCACCGCCAGCAGGCTCGATACCATGCTTCTCCTTCAGGTAGTCCACTACCTTTTTTGCTTCGAGCAAAGTCAGCCCAACAATCTTGTCACCAAGCTCAATTGTGGCTGCGTCGAACTCAGTGGCAGCATCAGTAGACATCTCTAAGAACCTTTCCCTTGTAGTAACTCGCTTTTCGCATCAACACAAGAACCGGCGGACACATCAAATCCGCACTTTAAACTACGCTTCCTTCTCGGAAATCGTCTTCAACTGGCCAGCAAGCTGACCCCCCGGACCCTGCAGGCAACCGGCGAGCAATGCACCAGGAGCAAGCATACAACTAGCCAACTGACCAATTGTTTCCAACCGCCCGGCACTCTTACTCAGAACTTCGACGCCCTTTGCATCGATGGGCTGGCCTTCTGTCGTGCCGCCCTTGATCTCAAGGTTCTTCCATTCCTTTGCATACCCAGCGGCCGCCTTTGCAAGCGCCACAATGTCCTCAGCACCCCAAAGAAGGGTCGAAGGACCAGCGAGCACGCCATCAAGGCCCTCAACGCCACTTCGCTTCAGCGCGTTGAGAGCAACGGAATTCTTTACTGTCAACGCAGAAAGTCGGGCTTCCCGCAGACTCAGACGCCACTTGTTCGCAGAGACGGCATCGAGTTTCGACACGTCCACAACAACAAAGTCCTTAGCCTCGCCCACGCGCGACTGAATATCAGAGATCAACATATCCTTGATGCGACGACTCATCGATCCACCCTACCCTTTTTGCAACCCCTGAACTCAACCCGGCAACTCTAAACAGCAACAGAAATCGCCGGCATCATCGTCGCAGTCACCACGACTCCCCGAACGTAAACACCCTTGGAGCTATTCGGCTTCAGTCCGCGAATATAGGCCAGCAGGGACTCAATATTCTCAGTCAGCTTCTGCGAGTCGAATGACAGTTTTCCGACGACGCAATGCACATTCGAACCAGAATCCACGCGGAACTCGACCTTACCAGCCTTGTATTCACGCACAGCCGTCTCGACGTCCTGAGTCACAGTACCAGCCCGCGGACTGGGCATCAAACCACGGGGACCAAGCACACGACCGAGCGGACCAACCACACCCATCATATCAGGAGTAGCAATCGCAACATCGAATTCCAGCCACCCAGCCTTAATCTTGTCCGCCAGCTCTTTGCCACCGACAAAGTCAGCACCCGCGTCTTCGGCGATCTTCACATTCTCACCCTGTGAGAACACAAGGACACGCTGCGCCTTACCGATACCGTGCGGCAGCACGATTGAACCACGAACGATCTGGTCTGCCTGACGTGGATCCACACCCAGCCGAACAGCAATCTCCACTGTCTGGTCAAAACCACAGCGTTTGATCCCCTTCGGCAGAGAATCTTCCAGAGTCTTGAGCGCCGCCACAGCCGCATCCAGCTGTACAACACCAATCTCCGACGCCTTCTTCTCCAGAACACTGACGCGCTTCGACCGTCGAGACATAATGCCACCCAAAACAAATCTAATCAGACAACAAAAAACTAAATCAGACTAGTCAACAACTTCCAATCCCATACTCCGAGCGGTCCCGGCAATCATCTTGCGGGCCTGCTCCACGGAAGAAGCATTCAAGTCAGCGAATTTCTTCTGGGCGATATCATCAAGCTGCGCGACAGTAACCGTCCCAACTTTGTTTCTGAGGGGATTCCCGGAACCCTTCGCAATACCGGCCGCCTTCTTCAGCAAAACGGCAGCTGGCGGGCTCTTCAGGATGAACTCGAACGAACGATCGTTATACACAGTGATCACGACAGGCACAGTCACGCCCATCATGTCACGAGTCTGCTCATTGAACTGCGAAACAAACTGCCCAATATTCACGCCATGCGGACCAAGCGCAGTACCCACAGGAGGAGCAGGAGTTGCCTGCCCACCAGTGACCTGAACCTTAATCTGTGCAGTCACCTGCCGCTGCTTGCCCATTTTTTTAACCAGTCCCAAAACTTAGACCGACTCAACCTGCCAATGATCCAACTCGACCGGAGTGGAACGACCAAATATCTCGATCAGAATCGAGACCTTACCATTATGCTCATCAACCGCCTCAATCGTTCCCTCGAAGCTCTCAAACGTCCCCTCCCGAATCTTGACCAGATCACCCGTCGAAAACGGAATCCTTACCTTCGGTGCGCTTGTAGAATCATCCTTCATCCGACCGAGCATCCGGTCAACTTCATGCTGCTCCATCGGCAAAGGCTTGCCCGCAGCACCAGCGAAGTCACCAACACCACCCGTGTCGCGAACCAGATACCAGGTTTCATCATTCAGAATCATCTGAATCATGATGTACCCAGGAAACAACTTCCGATCGTGCTCGCGTGAACTTCCACCCCGGGTATCCTTTACCTTTTCGGAAGGAATAACAATCTCGCCGAAATACTCTTCGAGCTCCTCAAGCTTAATCTTCTTCAGCAACGCGTCACGAATAGTACGCTCACGGTTCGTCTGGACCTTGAGAACATACCAGAGCATCTCGCCGGCTGCTCCGCCGCCAACCTCATCCTCTGCCATGCCCTGAACCCCCGTCTCACTAAGCCCTGATTTTTTCGAAGCGGCGTATCGTGACCATCACCACAACAGAATTCAACCCGTCACTGCCGCTGAATGCAAACTTGGGAAAGAGCCGCCAGGAAAAGGCAATCAGTACTGAATAAACCCAATGAACTTAAACAGACCCTGCCAGACAAGATCAATCACAAACAAGAACGTCCCCAGGGAGAACATGGTCACCAGGACGACAACCGTCGCCTGAATAACCTCCTGCCGAACCGGCCATGAAACCTTATCCAGCTCGGACTCAACAGAGACGAGGAAGTCGGCAAATCGCGGAAAGTTAACACCGCGAAAAGCCACCCACGTACATATAGCCCAAACAGCCAAAGGCACGCCAACCTGAACGCTCTTGTCAGCAAAACCCAGAGGGCCATTCGCCAGCGTAATGCAACCCAACGCAGCCAAAATCGCCACACCGAAGAATGTAAACTGCCGAACCATTCGACCCTGGCTCGGCTTGTATACGCTAAAGCGGAACAGCTCGGGCAAGATTGAGAACCCGACTTCTTTGCTTGACATACCCAACCCAGACCATGAATGCCGGACAGCCACCGACGGACGAACGAAACAAATGAGCAGTGAACTCAAAACACGGGCGGAGGGACTTGAACCCCCAACCTGCGGATTTGGAATCCGCTGCTCTGCCAATTGAGCTACACCCGTAGGCAAGCATTACTTCTTGCGAGATTCCTTATGCACCGTATGACGGCGAAGCTTTGGGCAGTACTTCATCAGCTCAAGCCGCTCCGTACCGCGCGTTTCCTTGATCACGCGGTAATTCCGCGTCCCGGTTTCAGTACATTCCAGCCAAACATACTCACGCATCACGACACTCCGCCAAACACAAGACTGCCCGCCCAGCCATCTGAACAGGCAGCCTCAATGACCACACAAGATTACTCGAGAATCTTCGTCACAACACCCGAACCGACAGTACGTCCACCTTCGCGAATCGCGAAACGGCTGCCATCGACAAGAGCGATCGGCTTACCCAACTCCACCTCAACCTTAACATTATCACCGGGCATACACATTTCTGCACCACCCAGCAACTTGGTTGTACCAGTCACGTCGGTTGTTCGGAAGTAGAACTGCGGACGATAACCGCTGAAGAATGGAGTGTGTCGACCACCCTCTTCCTTGCTCAATACGTACACCTCAGCCTCAAACTTGGTGTGCGGCTTGATTGAATTCGGAGCAGCCAAAACCTGACCACGCTGAACGTCATCCTTCTTCAGACCACGAAGAAGAAGACCAACATTGTCACCAGCCTGACCTTCATTCAAAGTCTTCTGGAACATTTCAACGCCAGTCACGGTCGTCTCAGCAGTATCACGCAGACCGATAATCTGAACTTTTTCACCCACTTTAATAACACCAGACTCAATTCGACCCGTCGCAACAGTACCACGACCTTCGATTGAGAAGACGTCTTCGACAGCCATCAAGAACGCCTTGTCAGCTTCACGAGCCGGCTCAGGAATATAGGAATCCAGAGCTTCCATCAGGTTCGTGATACACTGGCTGTATGTATCGTCAGCAGGGTTATCCAAAGCTCCCTTAGCATTACCTCGAACCAGAGGAATGTCATCCCCAGGGAAGCCATACTTCGTCAGCAACTCCCGGACTTCCATCTCAACCAACTCAAGCAGATCCTCATCGTCAACAAGGTCACACTTGTTGAGGAACACAACCAGAGCCGGCACATTCACCTGACGAGCCAGAAGAATATGCTCTCGGGTCTGAGGCATCGGACCATCAGCAGCCGAAACAACCAGAATGGCCCCGTCCATCTGAGCGGCACCGGTAATCATGTTCTTGATGTAGTCGGCGTGCCCGGGACAGTCGATATGAGCATAGTGACGATTCGGAGTTTCATACTCCACGTGGCTCGCAGCAATCGTTACCGTCTTTGTTGCGTCTCGAACCGTACCACCCTTTGCGATATCAGCATAGCTCTTGGCACCAGCCAGCCCCTTCGCAGACTGAACAGCCAGAATCGCCGCAGTTGTAGTCGTCTTGCCGTGGTCAATATGACCAATTGTACCCACGTTGACGTGCGGCTTTGTTCGCTCAAACGTACCCTTTGCCATCCCCTGAACTCCACATCATCTACGCCAGGACACGCAATCAACGCCCGGCAAAACCTACTTAAACAAACAATCCACGGTAGCCCACACGAGCCACCAACACATCAACGGCAAAAGCTGCTGATGGGACTTGAACCCATGACCTCGTCCTTACCAAGGACGCACTCTACCAACTGAGCTACAGCAGCAATCTCCGCATTCAAAACACAAAAGAAGAGCGGGCGATGGGAATCGAACCCACACAGCCAGCTTGGAAGGCTGGAATTCTACCATTGAACTACGCCCGCACAGATGCCAGAGAACCGACACCCAGCAGTGGGGGAAGCAGGATTCGAACCTGCGAAGGCTAAGCCACCAGATTTACAGTCTGGCCCATTTGGCCGCTCTGGTATTCCCCCTATAAACAAACAACCACACAGAATGCCTCGCAAAACAAACCCGAGAGGCACCCGAAGCTAGCGGAGGGACTTGAACCCACAACCACCGGTTTACAAAACCGGAGCTCTGCCAATTGAGCTACGCTAGCGCAGACCGGAAGCGAGCCGCGGAGTATAGCAACCCGATTCCTTCAGGCAAGGCAGATCCGCCAAACGATTCAACTGCGATCAAACAACCCACTCGCGGGAATTCGCAGGACCTTTCAGTCAGGGTTCTCCCCGAACAAACCGTGCCACTTGAATCAGGCGTCTCCGCACTGCGTCGAAAACGATCCTCATTCAGTCGGCGATCTCCGGCCGAAACTCAAATGAATCTATCAAATCCCAGGAATGTCAACCTTCCGACGCTCTGCGATTTTCCTGAGTTTTTCCAGAGTCTTCACTTCGATTTGGCGGACGCGCTCCTTGGTGACTCCAAGTCGGCTTCCGATCTCTTCCAAAGTCTCCGGCTCCATCCCGGCCTCAAGCCCAAAGCGACAGGCAATTACCTTCTGCTCTCGACCATTCAATTCCCCCATAAGTTCGCGAATCGCGTCCTTTTGAGCGAGATTCATCCGCTCATCCGCAAAAACTGCGGATCTGTCGTCCGCGGACTGAAGGAAAACTTCGTCATTTCCGGTCCGAAATCTTTCCAGGCGAGTATGCTCGGCTGGAACGGACCGAGCAAAATTCTTCATGATCGCCCACGAAGCATAAGTCGAAAACTTGTTTCCCCGTGAATAGTCGAATTTTTCAACCGCCCGAATCAGGCTCATATTTCCGTCGCTTACCAGCTCAAAGAAGTTCATTCCTGGTTTTAGATGGCGCTTGGCAATTGAAACCACTAACCGGAGATTAGACCGAATCAACAGATTTTTCACCTCCGCGATCCTCTGCTGAAGCGACTCAAGTTCTCCGATTACCTTTAATGCCGGGCGTTTGACATCCAAAGAGGACTGAAGCTCCGTGAAACGGAACTTCAGATAGTTCATCAGACGAAAGTAATGCTGCTCCTGAGGTTTATTCAGCAAAGGAACCTTGTACAAATCAGCCAGATAGGGAGGCAATCCGGAAGGTGGCTTCTGCACGCCAGCCCCGCCGTCATACGCAGGGGGAGCTGCGCAGATCGTTGAGTCCGCATCGTCGCACCGAAACTCTTCGCTGTCCATGTAATCCATCGCCACAGACTTGAGACGAATGGCACGGACTTCGGAAAGTATTCCGTGGATCTCAGGGCGACTGCGGGAAAATCGTTTTGCAAGGTCGGCAACCGCTACCCCCTTTTGAAACATCTCGAACGCCATCTCCTTATGCTCCCAGAGCATTGGCGTTTCCCGGCGTCCAAAAATCGCGTTCTCCGGAAAGCGACTGTCGTAATCCCGCAGGGTATAACGGATCGTCTCTACCGCACGGCCGAGCTGAACGGACAGTTGTCTGGAAATCTCTGTCAAACACAGCCCCTGGCGAGCCAGATCTCGTGCCGCTGTGACGAGGGATTCTTTTTCTCGCTCGGTCATCTGAGAAAAGGATGCGCCACGGCCGACTTCACCCGGATGCATTCGAATGAACTCCTGCAACGAAGATTCCAGTACTCCAAGCCGCTTCCTGCCATTCACATAGAACCAGCGGCCTGGGAGACCTCGATTTCTCCAGCGAGAGACAGTCTTCGTCGAAATGCTTAATCGCTCACTCACCTGCTCCACGGTCAGCACGGGCTCATCGACTGAATCGGGGGACAGGCGGAGACTCTCCGACAGATCCTCGATCATGCAACGCAAATCGTGCGCAAGCTCTTCGCCTGAAATGACTTCTGACGCCGCACTGCTGCTGGGGCGATAGCCGGTGATTTGCTCACAAACATCGGAAAAGGAGTAGGTCTGACTGGGGACGACTGTCAACAGCAGCCTTTCTGCGGCGTCCAGCTGCGATGAGCGCACAGACTTGGGAGTGAAACGGCCCTGCTGATCAGCCAACGTCTTCAGGCGAGAATTCAGATATTGCGGCATTCTCATCTGCTCCTTTTTTTGAACCACCCGGTAGGTGGCATCCTTGATGCAACGGATTCTGTCGTGCTTCGGCCTGGCCAAACCAGGCTTCCGAGCAGAAGAATCCTTCGCAAACACCATGCCAGGTCAGACCCGAGCCGCCGCATTGCCTTAACGCACCTGATTACCGGCATAATCCGCCAACGGCGGCAAAGGAACGCGTTGCAATGCCACAGCTCAGTCACTGGTACTTGTAAATACGTAAATTGGAGACGCACGAATTACAAAAAATGTTCAGGGAGTTCGCCTCGATCCACAAAACCACCGCCATTCCGTTTCACGTTTCGCTAAACTCCTGGAATCCGCCTGCCAACCGTATCAATATCGCAACAGTGCATCACATTGATGACAATAGACTTGCGAACTTGCGACACTGCTGAATTCAGGAGATATCGATGGGACCAGATACCGGTCATGTGTTTCTCCTGTTCGGCTGCATCGTGGCTTTCTTTGGTATTTGCATGGTTGGCTGGCACGTCAGGCAGCATCGCCGCCATCAGGAGGATCTGGAATTAAGCGCAAGCGACCAGCGTTTCTTCGACCATCAGTACAGGCGACGTATGCAGACGTCGGCCCTGACCGTGACTCTGGGCGCGCTGATATCACTTTGGGATACGTTGCCAGCGGTGGCAGAATCCCCCATATTTGCCACGTTTTACGTGCTTGGACTGCTACTACTGGCATTCTGGCTCGTTCTGCTGGCTTTCAGTGACGCCGTAGCAAGCCGGGTTCATGTCAGCCAGTCGCTGCGGCGGAACCAGAAGGCCCATAAGGCCCTGCATGATGCTGTCGAAGAACTTCGCCGGCAGCAACGGCTGGATTTTCATGGCGACGAGCATCGCCGCGATAATTCCCCACCCGAATAGCAAAGGAGGTGCGAAGCTGTGGCTTCGCACCTCCTTCAGGAATTTATTTCAACCAGACACCCTGAGCCTGGAGCGCTGCCCCAGGACTCGGTTACGGAATGATCAGGATCAAACCAGCCATTGCCGCCACCTGCATGAATGTGGCCTCTTCGTTGAAGGGAATCTGATAATGCTTCTTCGGGGCGCATTCACCCGGTCGGTAGTAGCCAAGAGTGTACTCTTTCGCGTGAACCGGATGCAGGGTCATTTGGTAGGGAAGTCTCACAAGCTGGGTCGCAAATCGCCCCGTTGACGCAAAAGGCTGAATCAGAGGGTGGTACGTATGCCCATATCGTTCCAGGGCGGGATCTTCAAAGTAGAGGGGATTGTGGTAAAGATTGGTCGGCGCCCACTGCAAAACCGTCGGCGCGCTAACGCGGGCAACGTATGCCCCGTTGTCCATCTTCTCATCAAAGTCTTCCGGCAATTTGTCTCGGACACCCTCAAGAGCGTAGTCAAGCGTTGGTTGAATTCTGGAAATATCACGCGTCAACCGCGCGAGTGCGCTCGTTTCCGAGGACGTCTCCTGCGCAGAAGCCTGACGAACGGGACCGAATTCAATGAGGCGTGGAGTCACGTCATACGTCGCGACATCAGGTTCAATTTGTGGGGGCAATGTATGGTCGTCGATGACTGGCTGTACGTTCTGCTGCCACCAAATGACCGCGCCAACCGGTTCATCGCAGGAATAGTCGGGGCAAAGCACCGCGTCCATATGTCGGCGGTAGTGCTGACTCCATGTATAGTAGGAGACCGGAGCATGCGAAGGATTCAGAGCCAGATCCGTCCCGAAATGCCCGGACGGATAGCCATCGGCAGCCGGAGCCGCGTCAAACTCAGTTGTCAACACGCCGGGAAGGACCATCGGAGCCGGCTCGACGGCTGAATGTTCGTCTTGCAGTGTTATGGCAGGGGGAACCTGCGCGATTCGCAACGGAGCCGCCGGTAAATCCTGCTGAAATGCTGTCTGCCGTATTCCGGAATCAGATGAATCGACGTAGTCCGCCAGTCTTATCTGCGGTGCCCGCGCGTTTAACGGCACAGCCCGCTGCGAGCTACGAACGTCCGGTTGAGACCGATTTCGCCATTCTCCGCCATCCGCAGATCCAGCCAGCGTGAGAGTTGAAACAGCCGCCCCCACGACCGCCAGCCTGGGCAGACGCATCAGGCCTTTACGTGAATACTTAGTTGTGATCTCCGGGAGTATGCTCCACAGAGTAGTTCGGAGCTTCCTGAGTGATGGCAATGTCATGAGGATGGTTCTCCCTAACCGAAGCCGCGGAAATCTCGATGAAGCGAGCCTTCTCGCGAAGATCCTGCGTCGTCCTGACGCCTACATAGCCCATTCCAGATCGCAGGCCCCCAGTAAGCTGGTAGACGAGCGGCTGCAGAGCACCTTTATACGCAACACGACCTTCCACACCCTCCGGAACCAGCTTTGACTGGTCGCCGTTCGGCGCTGAACCCTGTCGATAACGTTCACTACTTCCTTTAACCATGGCTCCAAGCGACCCCATACCGCGGTAACGCTTGAAACTGCGGCCCTGAAAAAGAATCATTTCACCCGGGCTTTCATCAACTCCCGCCAGCAAGCCACCAATCATGACGGTCCATGCACCAGCAGCCAGAGCCTTTGTAATATCCCCGCTGAAACGGATTCCTCCATCCGCGATAACTGGTATATCGGCAGACTTCAGTGCTTTCGCCGCATTCGCTATCGCCGAAAGCTGAGGAACACCAATTCCTGAGATGATTCGGGTCGTACAAATGGACCCCGGGCCAATTCCCACTTTCACCGCGTCCGCTCCCGCATCCGCCAGCGCCTTCGCGCCTTCCTCAGTCGCAATATTCCCCGCGATGACATCAATGTTCAGTGTTTTCTTGATCGCCGCCACGGTTTCGATGACATTCTTAGAGTGCCCATGTGCACTATCGACCACAAGGACGTCTACACCGGTTTGGACAAGTTTGGCCGCCCGGTCAAGATCGTAGACCCCAACCGCCGCGCCAACACGCAAACGACCGCGCGAATCCTTCGATGCACGCGGATACTGCACGTTCTTATCAATATCCTTAATTGTGATCAGCCCTTTGAGCTGATAGTCCGCATCCACGAGAAGCAGCTTTTCTACCTTGTTCTCCAGCAAGATACGCTCAGCCTCTTCAAGGCTGGTTTCTTCGGATGCAGTTACAAGGTTGTCTTTGGTCATGACCTCCGAGACTGGGCGATCCTTCGAGTCCAGGAAACGAAGGTCTCGGCGTGTAAGAATGCCCACCAGTCGACCATTTTGTGTGATTGGAACGCCGCCGATATTTCTCTCATCCATGAGTCGAACGGCTTCGCCGGCCGGTGTTTCCGGGGGAAGTGTGACCGGATCGACGATCACCCCGTGCTCGCTGCGCTTAACACGATCAACCTGCAGAGCCTGTTGCTCGATACTCATATTCTTGTGAATAATGCCGATCCCACCCAATTGCGCCATCGCGATGGCCATATCGCTTTCGGTGACCGTATCCATGGGACTGCTGATCATCGGTACATTCAGAGGGATGTTTCGCGTCAGAAACGAGCTGATATCGACGTCTGACGGAACCACATCGCTGTATCCGGGTTCCAGCAGGACGTCGTCAAATGTCAATCCGCGGTATGAAATTCGATCGTGCATGTTCAATCTCCTCACTCTGAGTGATTTCGCCTGTTCGAATGCGAATGAATTCGCTTCGCTCGTCTGCCCCGGCCTTGCGACTTGCCGGAATCAGTCTGTTTCTTCTGTGGCCGACTCGTCAACCGGGTCCGATACCTCGGACTCATCTTCAACCTCGGTGTCCTCAACCTCGGTGTCCTCAACCTCGGTGTCCTCAACCTCGGTGTCCTCACTTTCAGACTCCGGCTGCAGACCCCTGGCGGAGAACACCTCAAACACCCTGTTCGCCAGTTCCACCAGATCAGACACCCCCATCTTTTCAGCTCGGCGTTCCGGAGGAATGTTCAGGTCCAGCATCAACTGATCAATTTCTTCTCTGGTCAGCTGCTTGCGGTACATACGTACCAGCACGCCCCGAAGAAGCTTTCTTCGATGGTGGAAAAGCCGACGCAGAAAATCCAGAAAGAATCTGCGGTCGGCAATCCTGCGGGTGAGTTCTTCGTCTTTCCAGACGCTGACGATCGCAGAATCGACGCCAGGGCGAGGCCAAAACACCTTTGGGCTCAATTTGCGGAGAATCTTGACGCTTGTCTGCGACTGCATCCATACTGACAGTGCTCCGTAACTGTTGCGGCCCTCAGACGCCGCCATCTTTTCCCCCAGCTCCCATTGAATGGTTGTGACCATGCGCTGCCAGGGCAAATCCGAGGCGACCAGATTGCTCATCACCGGTGTGGCGACGCTGTAGGGCAAATTTGCAACCAGCTTTAGTTGTGATCCCGGAATTGCTGCCAGCTTTTCCCGAATGACCTGAACGACTTCCGGATCAAAACTGTTCTTATTCTTCAGGATGTCCTTATTGATCAGGGTCACGTTGGTACAGTCCTGCGTCGCGTACGTCGTGAGCGCAAACATGTTTCGATCGATCTCGACGGCAATGACATGCCCTGCCTGCGCGGACAGGAACGTCGTCATTCCCCCGGTCCCCGTGCCGACTTCGAGCACGACATCCTTTGGCCCCAGGTTCGCGCTGCGAACAGCAAACTCGATCAAGTTCACGTCGATCAGGAAATTCTGCCCCAGGTCTCCGCGCGGATTAAAACCGTGGGCCTTGAACAGCGCCATGAGATAGGATCGCGTTTGGCGCTGGACATCTTTCATGAATCGTTTTGTCCCGTGGGGAGCATTGGATGATGCTGAAGCAACTGGGCCACATACTTGCCCAGAATGTCATTCTCGATATTCACTCGATCGCCCGTTTTTCGACAGCCGAGCGTGGTGATCTGCAGAGTGTGAGGAATAAGGGCCACCGAAAATCGACCGGGCTCAACGAGAACGAGTGTCAGACTGACGCCGTCGATTGCAACGGAACCTTTCGGGACCATCAACCGAGTGATGGCTGTGTCGGCCCGAAAATACATGTCCACCCATTCGTCATTGCGTTCGATCCGATCGACCACCGCGGTCCCGTCAACGTGTCCCTGAACAAAATGCCCCCCAAGTCTCGCTCCCACAGAGAGTGAACGCTCGAGATTTACGGTATCTCCAACCTTCAAATCACCCAGGTTGGTCTTCGCCAGGGTTTCCTCACCCGCCTCGAAGTCGAGGCAGCCTTCGTCAATGCGGACGACGGTCAGGCAGCAGCCACTGTTCGAGATACTGTCACCAATACTGATGTCAGTCGTCGAAAAGCTGTCCGGCTCAGGAGAAATGGTGAAGCGCAATCCGGCTGGCAATGAGGCGATTTGCCTGACAATGCCCTGTCCTTCAACGAGGCCGGTGAACATGATTCGCAGATTCAGTAGAGTACAACGAAAACAATTGGAACGTATCAGAAGTCCAACTGCAGTGAGAAGAGAATGGAGCCCATCGCCACAATCGGCCGTGCTCCGTTTCGTTGCATGCGAAGTCTAACAAGCTGCCAACGGATTGCACGCAGGCATGATGAATTTCCGGGATTAGCTAATCGGCTTGGGATAGCCCGACTTTACACGCTCTGGTTAGACTCTGACGCATGTCGATCCTGATTCAGATACCCCGAATTCTGGGGAAATACACCAACGACCAGGAGCAGTTCTCCGTCGAAGCCCGCTCGCTGCGCGCCGCTTTAAATGAAATCAAACATCGACACCCTGCCCTTTACTCCTGCATCTGCGATGAAACAGACACCGTTCGGACGCACGTCAATTTGTTTGTGAACAACGAGATCGTTGTCGACCGTAAAACACTGGCGTTGGCACTCAAACCGAATGATGTCGTTTCTGTTTTTCAGGCCGTTTCCGGAGGCTAAACCCATGGCGGATCGTCTTCTCATCAGCATCGGAACAAAAAAGGGCGTTTTTATCGCGGAATCCGCCTCAAATCGACGAAGTTTCAGGCTGAAAGGACCATTCGGCCAGGGCGTCGCAGTTTACACGACGATGATCGACACCCGTTCTGACTCTCCGCGAGTCTTCGCGTCCAGCTGTAATCCCTTCTTCGGCATGAAGCTGCTCGTTTCCACGGATCTGGGCGGCAAATTCAAGGAGACAAAATCCGCACCGACCTTCCCGGACAAAGACGGCCGCGCAATGGCCAACATCTGGTCGCTGGAACCGGGAGACAACAGAAAAGAACTCTGGTGCGGCGTTGAACCTGCCGCCCTGTTCCACAGCACAGATAATGGAAACTCCTGGGATCTGATTCGTGGGATCAGCGACCATCCCCATTCGCGGCAGTGGCAGCCAGGAAATGGCGGTCTGTGCCTGCACACCATCGTTCGCGAATCCGGTCGGATGCACCTGGGTATTTCAACCGGAGGGCATTACATGAGCGAAGACGGGGGGCAGAGTTTTGAGGCTGCCAATGCTGGCGTTGGAGCAGGGTTCGTACCGGATCCCTACCCGGAATTTGGCCAATGCGTTCACAAGATCGTCGCCCCAGCGTCCGCTCCCGGGCGTCTTTACATGCAAAACCACGGTGGCTGGTCAGAATGGCATGGCCCCGGAGGTCCTCGCCCAAACATTGGTGTACTAAGAAGTGACGACCACGGAAAAACCTGGTACTCCATCGCGAAAGGCCTGCCATCGGATTTTGGCTTTCCGATTGTCGTACATCCTCATAACCCGGACGTCGTTTATGTCATGCCGCATGAGCCGATGACGCGCACCTGCCCCGGCGGCTCGCCTGCTGTATGGAGAAGCCAAAACGGTGGAAAGTCGTGGCAAAAAATGGCGAAAGGGATGCCCGGAAAGAACAGCTACATCACGGTGCTGCGTGACGCCATGACCATTGACGAATTCAAATCCCCCGCTGTTTACTTTGGAACAACAACCGGACAGCTTTGGCTGGGTCGAGACGGTGGCGAAGAATGGAGCTGTCTCTTCGATTCCCTTCCGCCAATCTGCAGTGTGAAAGTGGCAATGATCTGACGATCCCCTGAATCCTTCATCAACGGAAAATGGCGATGCCGGGCACTGACACCACGCTCATCGAACGAATTCGTTTGTTCATGAAGAAACGCAAGGGCGTTACGGAACAGAAAATGTTCGGGAGCACCTGCTTTCTGATCAATGGCAACATGTGTGTCGGACCATGGAAGGGATCGCTGATTGTTCGGCTCGACAAGAAACTTCACGAACAGACACAGTCAGAACCTCATGTCAAACCCATGGATATCACAGGACGTGTGATGAAGGGCTGGGCAAGAATTCAGCCAGCGGGGATTGAATCTGACGACGACCTGAAATCCTGGATCGATCGCGCGGTGCGGTTTGTGAGGACACTTCCTGCAAAAGAAAAAACAGATGACTGCGATTGACGGCACCTTTGAGCCTGGTGATGGAGACCCTGACATTCAGAACAGCAGCATTCACAACAGCATTCATCTGGAAGGAGTTCGAGTCCACAACCTCAGGAATCTGACCCTGAATGTGCCATGCCACAAGCTCACGGTGATTTGCGGTGTCAGTGGTTCCGGTAAAAGCAGCCTCGCCTTCGATACGCTTTATGCAGAAGGCCAGCGGCGATACATCGAAACGTTCTCTCCCTACGCCAGACAGTTTCTGGATCGGATCGAACGGCCAGCCGTGGATCGGATCGATGGTATTCCACCCGCAGTTGCCATCCGACAGGATCAGCGCAACGCAGGCAGTCGAAGTACCGTAGGAACACGGACTGAGCTCCTGAACTACCTTCGACTGTTATTCACGCGCGCAGCGGATTGCATTTGCCCGGACTGCGACGTTCCTGTGAACGCCTTCACGCCGACATCGGCATCTCAATGGCTGCTTCGACATGCGCCAGGCCAAAGAGCAATGATCGCATTCGAACAGGATTTCGCAGACGCCCCAACGAGCTCCGATGAGAAGATGGACTCGGTCATACGCCTCAGGCTTGAGCTCGAATCGCTTCAGAGTCGTGGGTTCACGCGTGTCATCCGGGCTGACAAAATCCTTCGAGTTGAAGACTGTCTGGAGTTGATTGCGCCAGATTCACAGGCGAATCCACCACAACAGGCGAACCAGCCACAACAGGCGCTCCGTGTCGTTGTGGACCGCATTCGCATCGATGCCGAGTCGCCACAACGAATTGAAGAGAGCATTGAAGCGGCCTTTGCAGCGGGAGACGGAAAATGCATCGTGCTTATTGCCTCTTCCGGCTCCGAAAAACAGACTCCGTACAGGACCGTTTCCATCGACAACAGCGAATGGTTGATCCATCGATTCAGCCGCGAGCTTCAATGTGATTCCTGCCATCGGTCCTTTGCAATGCCGGTACCGGAATCTCTCAATTTCAATTCCCCTCTAGGAGCGTGTGCAAATTGTGAAGGTTACGGCAACGTTTCGACAATGACGTTAGAAAAAGTCGTTCCGGACGATTCGTTGTCGATTCGGGAGGGAGCCATCGCACCATGGAACTCGCCAGCATACGAACATGAACGACAGGAACTCATCGCACTCGCAAAGGAATACGGGCTTCCGGTCGACAAGCCGTTCCGGGAATTGAACAACACCCATCGTCAAATCATCCTGGACGGAGTACCCGAACGAAACTTCGGAGGACTCAGGGGTTTCCACCGCTGGCTTGTGCGGCATCGTTACAAGATGGGCGTTCGGGTTTTTCTGAATCGGTGGAGAAGCTGGGTACCATGCCATGCCTGTCAGGGAAGTCGGCTCAACGCGGATTCAGCGGTTTTGATTCTGGCCGGACGTCGCTTTACTGATATCCTTTGCCTTGAACTCTCGGAGCTGATGAACTGGCTGAACGAAGTTTTCGCGGGGCTGAGCGAAGATATCCGGCGGGCTCTTCGCTCAGTCATCGAACATCTCACCACTCGGCTGACGTTCCTCCTGGAATGTGGACTCGGATATCTCGCACTCGACCGATCCATGCGAAGCCTCTCAGGGGGAGAAGCTCAACGCGTGGTGTTGACCGCAGCGTTGGGTTCCGGTTTGATCAACACGCTCTACGTGCTGGACGAGCCAACCACCGGACTCCACGGCTCAGATACGCAAATGGTGATCCAGGCAACTCGCCAACTCACAACTGCGGGAAACACGCTCGTTGTCGTGGAGCATGATCCGCAATTTATCATGTCGGCCGATCATGTCATCGAAATCGGCCCGGCTGCCGGCGAAAATGGCGGCAACCTGATCTTCGAAGGCGCTCCGGCCCGGCTGCTGGAGATGGCGAATTCCGTGACCGCCTGCAAACTGCGTGAATTCCTGCACTCCGATGAAACTGAGGCGGCCACGCATGACGCGGGCACAGGAATTCCCGCAACGCCCCGGACAATACCACAGCCGGCGCAGACGCTTCGCATCCCCCAATACTGGCTCACGCTGACCAATGTGCAGTGTCATAACATCTGCGGCCTCGATGCCCGAATTCCGTTGCAGGTCATCGTGGCCGTAACCGGCGTCAGCGGCAGTGGAAAAAGTTCGCTTCTGGTCGATAGCCTCTACCCGGCACTTTGTCGACATTTGGGACAGGCGTGCGACCATGACAGCGATGGAACAATCGAACAATTGCTCGGTGCAGAAGAGATCGACAGCGTGGTGTTACTGGACCAAAGCCCGCTGCAGAAATCCACGCGAAGTATCCCGGTCACCTGGATCGGAGCCTTTGACGACATTCGCAAACTCATGGCCGAAACGCACGAAGCCAGAAAACGGAATTTTGCTCCCGGGACGTTCAGCTTCAATAGTGCTCGCGGTGGGCGGTGCGAGGTTTGCGAAGGACTGGGCATCATCACCGTGGAAATGCAGTTCCTTGCAGATATTCAGACAACATGTGAGCAATGTCAGGGGCGCCGGTTTCGCCCCGATGTCCTGGAAGTCAGGTATCGAGATCGATCGATCTTTGACATTCTTCAAATGACTTCAGACGAAGCGTTCGCATTTTTCAACGGACACAAACGAATTCAACAGCGACTTAACGCTATGCGCCAGGCAGGACTTGGGTACCTGCGACTTGGGCAACCGCTATCGACACTTTCCGGAGGAGAAGCACAGCGGCTTCGCATCGCTTCACTTCTTGCCGGTGTGCCCCTGTCTGAAACGGAATCTGCTACCACTGACGGGAAGAAAAAGCGCGGACGCGATGGAGGACGCTCGTTGTTTATTCTGGATGAGCCATCGACCGGCCTGCACATGGACGATATCGATCGGCTGATGACGTGCCTCAATTATCTGGTGCAGACAGGTCACTCTGTGGTGCTGATCGAGCACGACGATTACCTGCTGAGCAAAGTTGACTATACCATTCAGATGGGCCCGGGAGCCGGACGTGCCGGCGGCAGAATTATCTGACCGGCCCCCTCCGTCCGTGATTACCACGCCGACCGCCGAATTTCTGGCGCTGCCGCCGAAAAATCCGCCGACAGCGCCGGTCAGGGAACTACGGCGGTTCCCGAAAACACACCAAAATCTCTCGGGAAACTCGGGATCCCGCGACCTGGAAGCAATATTCCTCACCGGAAACACGTTGGAACGCAATTTGCCTTTTCGTCCGATCCCAGCCCAGTCCGGTCCGGAGCAGGCGAGCAGACGCTCCGGCAATTCCTCAAATCGACATTCCGATCAGGCAGGCTTCCATTCCAGATGCAATCTGCAACAAGAACCCAGGTGATCAGCGGCTCAAACGCCCACCGCAGGATGATATCTCCCGGATTTACTCTGATTGAACTTCTGGTGGTCATTGCGATTATCGCCATCCTGATCGCACTGCTGCTTCCGGCTGTGCAACAGGCTCGCGAAGCAGCCCGAAGGATTCAATGCAGGAACAACCTCAAACAACTGGCCCTGGCTGTCCATAATTACGCAGATGTCTATTCGGCATTGCCCCCGAGCGCCTGTATCAATCCCGCCACCAGTGGCGCCGGGAACAATGGTTCGTGGGGAGTACACGGCCGAATTCTGCCCTATCTGGAACAGGGAAATCTTTATGCTCAGGTCGATCTTTCACTCGCATGGGACGGTCAAATGTCCATTGACGGACTGAAGATTCCTGCATTCGCCTGTCCCAGCGATCCACGAAGCGATGAAATTCGAAATGCGGGCCCTGGATTGCCAACCCTTTATCCCACAACCTACGGATTCAACTTCGGATCGTGGTTCGTTTTCAACCCGGCTACTGGAAAAGGCGGAGACGGTACCTTCTATCCGAATGCAAAACTGAAGTTTGCAGCCTTCTATGACGGAACAAGCTACACGCTGATGGCCTCCGAGGTGAAAGCCTGGACTCCTTATCGAAGAAATGGCGGGCCCCCCTCGACAACAATCCCCCAGACAATTGCTGAAGCCGAGACCATCATCGCCTCCGGTGGTCAGTTCAAGAATACGGGTCACACGGAATGGCCGGATGGTCGGTTTCACCACCATGGCTTCACGACGACAATGCAACCCAACGCGAAGACTCACTGTTCTGACGGGTCGACGAACTATTTAGAGTGTGACTTCAACTCAAATCAGGAAGGCCGAAATGGCCTATCCGGATCACCGACCTACGCCATCATCACTTCCCGTAGCTTTCATACGGGAACTGTCAACTCGGCTCTGGTGGACGGATCTGTTCGGACGATCTCTGAAAATATCGATCTGGGCGTCTGGCGAGCGCTGGGAACTCGCAGCGGGCGTGAAGTCATCGGGGAATTCTGATTCTCTGTTCCAAAAGAACATCATCCGTTGGCCTTCGTGCGGAATCAGCAATCACAATAAGTACTCAAACCATTCAGACAACTATCCACCGGTTTCAGCTATTTCGAAACCGCAATTTGCAATCAGGGTTACGAAAAATGATCAGGGCAATCTCTCCATCACGGAACTCACTCTTCAAACACTGCTTCTTCGCTCTGCTTGTGATCCCGTTCACTTCCTCGTTTTCCGGCGCACCGTATTCGGGTTCGACCCTGGTCGCGGACGAAACAGAGATCGCACCGATGCAGAAGAAAGCTCTGCAGTTTCTCGAAGTCACACAAAACGAAGACGGTTCCTGGACGCGATCCGATGCCGTTGGAATTACGGCTTTGGTTACGTCATCACTCATCGAAACCGGAAAGTCCGTCGATGACCCGATTGTTGCAAAGGCACTGAACTACCTCGTCAAAAACCAGCAACCAGAGGGTGGCATCTTTGCCGCGGGAAGTCGACACCAGAACTACGAAACCTGTATCGCATTGATGGCCCTGGCTGATGCCAACAAAGACGGTCGTTTCAATCAACACATAAAGAAGGCAGAGACATTTCTGCGAGGGCTGCAGTGGGATGAAGGCGAAGGCATCGAGTCCTCCGACGGAGCCTATGGTGGTGGCGGCTACGACAGCAAGCAACGCCCGGATATGTCCAACACGCAGTTCCTTGTGGAAGCGTTGAAAAAAGCGGGCGTCAAAGAAGACGACCCCGCCATGCAGAAAGCGCTGATCTTTGTCTCCCGGGCTCAGAACCTGGAATCCGTACACAACACCCTGCCCTTTGCAGGCAAAATCAATGATGGCGGGTTCATCTACACACCAGCCAAAGGCGGCGAATCCAAAGCAGGCAATGACGACAACGGAGGATTGCGATCTTACGGCAGTATCACCTACGCTGGCCTGAAAAGCCTGATCTTTGCCGGCCTGAAGAAAGACGACCCAAGGGTGAAAGCGGCAACCGATTGGATCCGAAATCACTACACACTGTCCGAAAACCCCGGTATGGGACAACAGGGTTTGTTCTACTATTTTCACACCTTCGGCAGGACAATGAGCCTCATCAGCAATGATCAGGATTTTGTCGATTCAAAAGGTCAGAAGCACGACTGGAAGACGGAGTTATCCAACCGCCTCAGGGATCTTCAACAGCCAAACGGCAGCTGGACCAATCCTGCTGATCGCTGGTACGAGGGAGATCCAAACCTGGTGACAGCCTACTGCCTGCTTGCGCTTAGCTACTGCGACTGAAAGCTTTGGCGATCAGCACACTTGCGGAGTCATCCAGGGCCCGATTCAAATCCGACCCGGACGCTGTCGTTTTGCCGCGCACGATGTCACAATGGCCGCCCTTTGTTGCGATTGTGGTTTCGGCCTGTTTGTGCGAGTCATGCGATGTTCGGCATTTCGAAGTTTTCATTGATTTTCGTTGGGTTCCTGCTTGCTGGCCTCGTTGTCCCCCGTGACTTCGCTGTGGCACAGCAGGATCAGAAGGCACCGACGCAGGAAGAACGGGACCAATTGCAGGATGGGTTGAAGAAACTCAGCCAGCTAATCGACGCGCTGCGAACCGTCGATCGGATGGAGAATCGCACCCAACGTGCGTTATTCGCCGACGTTGCGGTTTTCGCAAAGGCAGTCGAATGGCAACTGCGACACGACGAATTCTTTAAGCCCGACTACGTCAAACAGGCCCAACGGGCAATTGAAACCGGAATATCCCGCGCACAAAGCCTGGCTGATGAAAAGGCTCCGTGGGTCGTGCAGGAAGGTTCGACAATTCGCGGCTATGTCAGCAAAGTGGATCAGTCCATTCAGCCGTATGCCATCACGCTGCCAGCAAACGTAAACCCATGGGATGGAAAAAGATGGCCGCTTCATGTCGTGCTGCATGGCCGAGCCAATCAAATGAACGAAGTGAACTTCATCTCGAAGTTCGAAGGCCGGACACCCAGGACGCCAGTCCACTGGATTCAGCTCGACGTCTACGGTCGCGGCAGTAACGCTTACCGATGGTCCGGTGAGACAGACGTCTTCGAAGCCATAGCCGATGTCAAACGCCGGTTCCGAATCGACGAGAATCGAATCACCCTGCACGGCTTTTCCATGGGCGGAGCCGGAGCATGGCATCTTGGAATGCATTACCCACATCTCTGGTCGTCCGTCGGACCGGGAGCCGGTTTTGTTGACTTCTACAAATACCAGAATCAGTCGGATCGACTACCGGCATGGCAGCATCAGACCCTCGGGATTTACGACGCTGTCGATTATGCGCTGAACGCAGCAAACGTACCGGTATGTACCTACGGAGGTGAAATTGATCCTCAGCTGGCGGCGAGTACCACAATGGCTGAGGCCGCACGAGAAGAGGAAGTTGAAATCAAGGTCATTGTTGGCCCCGGAATGGGACATAAGTTTGACCCGAAGAGTCAGCAGGAATTCATGGCGTTTCATATCGAGAAGTCCGAAGCGGGACGCCCTTCTGTTTACGATCGACGCCACATTCGATTCACGACGCGCACTCTTCGGTACAACACATGTGACTGGCTGACCATCGAAGAAGTCGAAACGGTTTACGCTCCTTCGACCATTGATGCCAGAATCAATTCCGATGGTGATGTTGAAGTGAATACATCGAACATTACGGCCTTCCGGCTGAATCGAGACATCGCCACGAATGCCATCATTGACGGAACACTCCTTCCATGCCGGACTGCTGCCGATGGGTTATTGCCCGACGTTTGGTATCAGCGCACCGAAGATGCCTGGCAGGTGCTCGACTACGACTCCTCGCGCGAATTCGCTGAGAATCCCGAGCTCAGTAAACGGCACGGCCTTCAGGGCCCCATCGACGATGCATTCATGGATGCGTTCGTCTGCGTTCGCCCAACTCAACCATCACTGATCCCCGCCGCCAACACATGGGCGAAACATCAACTGGAAGTATTCGAACAGGAATTTGACTTCTGGCTGCGAGGAAAGGTGCAGGTCGTAGATGATAAAGACGTCACAGAAGAGCATATCGCAGGCAACAATCTGATACTGTTTGGTGATCCGCAGTCGAACGCATTAATCGCCCGCGTCGTCCAGAACCTGCCCATTGAATGGACGACACAGAAGATTCGTGTTGGACACCGCGAATGGGACGCCTCGACGCATGGGCTGAGCATGATCTATCCGAATCCACTGAATCCACACCGCTATGTCGTGATCAACTCCGGGCACACGATGCACGATGTTGACTTTAAGGCATCCAACGCCTGGTTGTTTCCCCGAATGGGAGATATCGCGGTTCGACGCCTCCAGCCTGTCCCGGCAACCAACGACAGAAACAGTACCGACCAGAGTTCCACTGACATTGTCTGGGCAGAAAACTTCAATTCCAACTGGTTGCTGGACGAAGCTGAGTAACTGACGACATCGGATATTTTAATCGGCCTCTGACTCTGCATTTGGCGACGATTGCTCTGTGCTTCTGGATGAAAGGTGCAGCTGCGGCGAAGTGGCCTGACCACGCAATTCGATGACCTGGTCCGCACGGTTCTGCGTGAGGTAAGCTGTCAGGTCGACCCCCATTTGCTTCAGCGAGACAAGATGTTGCTGCTGAATCTGGTTGACTCGCTGCATAGCCGCTTCCCTCTGCTGATCGGTCGCTTCACGTTGTCGTCGCTCAAATTCGCGTTGTCGTTCTGCGTGCTCCAAATCGGCAACTCGCTTTTTCTGATCCATTTCAATCGCATGCTGTACCTCGGAGGATTGCTCCTGACGACGCATACTGGCTCGGCTGAGCTGACTCTGAAGGCGATAGTTTTCAAGATCCTGAGTTTGTTCCTCCGTCGCACGATCCAGCTGCAACCGAGTGCGTGCTTCAATCGCCTGATCGTGCATCTTCTGCAGGGATTCGGCTGCCCCGTATCCCCGATATACCACGTTGTTAACACGATAGCCGATCTGCTCAGCCCGGGAGAGTAAAGTTCGATAAGTGCCAGGATCGTTCAAACGACCAGTCGCCTGCTTGAATTCTTCGAACGAAAGCCTGCCAGTGAACTCAACAACGTCAGCAGTGGCAGCATTCACAAAATCCCCGATGGGATCCCGCGTCGAATCCAGCATTCGTTCGATATGAATCAGTTCAAAGAAGACCATCAATCGAATCACAATCACGGCGTTGTCAGACGTTCGTACATCAGGTACGTCGTGATACATCTGATCCGGCATCAGCCACAGTTTCTGAAAACGGAGGGAGTTGGGAATCTTCTGAACCCCAAGATGCCCGCCGGGAGAAGCATGCCAGGAAAAACTATGCAGCCATTCACCAGGCTGTGGTGTGAACATTGCCGGTCCATGCACAAGTCGACGATCCGTTTCCGAGGGCATTTCGGACTTACGCGAATAGACAACGACCGCTTCCCTCGCCGCCAGTTGCAGGCAATCTTCTGTCGAGATCGACTCGTGAATTCGGGGGTCTTCCCAGAGCTCAGCAGGGCCCGGAAGATGCTGCTGCGATCCATCAAGAAAACGAACAATCAGAAACTGCCCGGGATGGGCCACATGGTGTGTCAGGGCTTCGAAGCGATTGCGACCGATCCAGACTCGTCGAGGGCCGACAAGCAGGTCGCGTTCTCCGCTGAGAGATGTGCGCAGAACACGTTCACCATCGTCGATCGTATAGTAAAGCATACCCCGCCCCCTGGTCTTTCTCACTGTGGAATTAGATGAATAAAGATCATAGCCACGGACATTCGACTCGGGATTCGGCCCTCGTCTGAATTCCGCCCTCGATCTTTTCGCTGAATGCCGCACCCGTTCCGAAGCCGGCGCGACATCGGAAAGGAACTCGTCATCGTCTGCAGACCTGGAGGACACCGACGTATCGGTGAATTCACTCAACATCGAGTCCGCAGATTCCGACGCAGATTTGAGATTCAGCCGCACAAGCGTCTGAACGATATGATCCGCATGCCCCGGAACCAGAACGACGTTCTTTGCCAGCAGGAAAGACAATTTGTCCATCAGCGCAATGTCATCCGCATCCTGCGCGACGATGTAGTACGTATCTTCAATCTGATCGAAAATGATCGGAACGACGCGGTGTTCCCAGAGAACGGATGCCGGTAACACACATACAAGTGACTTCGGCACAGTCCGGAGTCGACGTCTGATTTCGGAATCCGGGAAGGACGGTCGAATCCGCCGGGAAACAGAGCCGCCAGGTCCGGCGATATCGGCTACGTTCGTGGAGGTATTCCCTGGAGACGCTTCATTCAGCGTATCCAGCACCTGGTCCTCGGACCAGTCGCTCTGTTGCAGCGAACCCGAACGACTGGAATATCGGTAGTCCATCCTGGGTGCCCCCACATCCCGGCAGGAATCGCCAAAACCAAATCAGACTCACGCGAACCATCCACAGCATTGCAGCGGGTGGAATCTGGGAAATGCAAGCGGAATCATGAGATTCCGTCGTTTGATCCGTTCATCACAGAAACCGCTCTCACAGAAACACCCCCGCGCGACTGTCGACCTGGCTTAGTCTTCTTCAGCGTCCTGAACAACGGCATCAGCAAATCTGGCACCCAAATCCAGATATCCTGCCGAATCATAGTGCCAGGGGTCGGAGTACCCGTATGCGTCGGTTGTTGTCACGATCGCCGCATTTTCGTCGCGTTGAACGAAGTCCGACTGCGCTTTTCGAACCTGCTCCCCATACTCCCAAACTCTGCCATTAGCACTGGCCTGTTCGTAGTCGTCCTTGCCGGAATCCGAAATGCGCCCGATCACAACGCGCAGATCATCCTTTCGCAAAGCTGCTCGAATCAGGTCCATCAACCGCTTCAGATTTGCTTCGTAACGTCGGGCGACATCTTCATCTCCTGCGTCACTTTCACCCTGCATCCAGATAATACCCGCCGGGATCAGGGTGTCACTTTCACCGTCGCCATCGATATCCCTGATCGCAAACGCATTTCGAAGTGTGGCCAGGAAATGATCATACTGATTGATGTCACCATGACGTCCGCCTGCAACATGAAAGTCTGGCTCCCAGCAACCAAAGATCTTTGCGGCCTCTGCATCCGCAGCGATGGATGTGCCCCCGCGTGAGTACTTAACGATGGCAATATTAGAATCCGGGTCGAGTTCCCGGAGGCGGCGTGCAAATGACAGTTCGACACCGAAGCGATCCGACAATGTGTTCTGGATCCCATCGGACTTAAACCCGGTTCCGTAGCCGGGCTTCAGTTCTGACCAGACACCACGGCCGTCAACAGGCTGACCATCAAGGCCCTGATTGCCATGAAAAATCATCACCCCGGAAACCGGTGCCGTGTTCGGGCCCTGCAATTCCCTGACATAACCGAATCCATCCATGTTCGACTGGCCGCCCAGATAATACAGCTTGTAATCTCTGGCCTGCAGAGAGCCCGAAAACAACCCGACCACAAAAAGAAACTTCACCCACGTCTTCATGCTGGATTATCCTTCATTTGTAGACTCGACCGTGTCCTCACAGCGCTGACCATTGTTCGTCGGTGACAACTTTCATGAAATCCCGGAAGCTCCCACCGGGAAATTTTTCGGGGAGTCCAGTCGCCGACTTAATTGCGCCGACTTAACTGCACAGTGTTTCCTGCATTGATGAGGTTCCGTTCGTGAAACGGTAACGTTGGCAGCATTGCATCGCTGTGAGGCTTTGTTCATCATTCATGCCACCCCCCACCCCGTCCAAAGATACTCTGGGAACGCCTTCCCACACAATCGAAGCCTCTGCATACAGACCTGTTCCAAATGAATATCCAGTCCAACCGACAAATGCTGTCACTGTGCATCGCATCAACCTTCCTGATCCTGACGTGCTCCGTCGATGCAGAAGCGATGGCCGATTCTCACGCAATTGTGCCTGGTTATGAACGATTTCGAGTGGCACATTTATCACCGGCGGAAGCGGGGCGACTACTGATCTCAGAACTCAACTGTCAGTCGTGTCATGGCAGGATGAACGATCAGGTCTTGCCTCCCCGCGAAGCCCCCGTACTGACAAATGCAGGGAATCGCGTTTCGGTGGATTTCCTGAAAACATTTCTTGCAGATCCACAACACATCAAACCCGGAACGGCGATGCCTGCCTTTGCTGCTCTGCAATCAAAAGATGGCAAGCCCAACGAAAACGCAGAAGCATTGGCAGCGTTCCTGGCGAGCGACTCGACCTTTCGGTACATGGCGATCGGTGCCGATTCTGCCCGGCGTGGAGAAAAGCTCTTCCGCTCCATTGGCTGTGCTGCCTGTCACGGTGACCAGCGTCAGGCCGCTGTGGATCGTCCTGCATTCGCGATGCCACTTGGAAATCTGTCCGAAAAGTATTCGCTGACCTCACTGAGCAGTTTTCTCAGCAACCCCCATGCTGTTCGCCCATCAGGCCGAATGCCATCACTGAATCTTTCGCCTGAGGAGCTTCGCGACGTCACCAGTTATCTTCTGAGAGATCTCGACCAGTCCAGAGTGCAGGCGAATGTTCGCTTTGAAGAATACCATGGAAGCTGGGAACAGCTGCCTGACTTCAGTCAGCTAACACCTGTCTCCACCGGACTCACGACGGACATCACTGTCGAAGCTTCGTCACGCAGAGAAACTTTCGCATTACGGTTCAGCGGGTTCCTGCAGATTCCGAAAGAGGGACAATATCGTATCCACCTCAGCAGTGACGATGGCAGCCGCGTCCTCATAGACGGACAGCCTGTCCTTGTCGCGGACGGAATTCATCCGGCCGGCAACGAGACGGCTCGCCATCAAATGAATGCAGGTCCGCACGAAGTTGTCGTGGAGTATTTTGAGTATCATGGACAGGAAGAATTGAAAGTCGAGATCTCCGGAAACGGCCTCGCTCGCCAACCGATGGCCGCTCTGATGACCGTCGATCGACAGCCTGCCGCTCCTGAAGACGCAACACCTGAGACTGACAGCAGTCTGATCGAAGAAGGGCGTCAACTCTTTGCATCGCTTGGTTGTGCCGCCTGCCACCAACATGGCCAGGGTGACCAGAAGATCCAATGGACGAAAACAGCGCCAACGTTCCAGAACATCAGGTCAACCCAGGGTTGTTTGTCACCTTCGGCCGGGAGCAACGTTCCTGTCTTCGCGCTTACCGAACAACAACGCAGCGACATAGTATCTGCCATCGAAGCCGATCAGAACAAAACCACCGAGACAGCAACCCGGGAACAGGCCATCACCCGGATTATGACAACTCTGAACTGTTACACGTGTCACCAGCGGGACGGACTTGGCGGCGTACCGAATGAATTCAACGAACTGTTCACCGGCAGCATTCCGGAAATGGGCGATGAAGGCAGAATTCCACCACATCTGAATGGCGTGGGTGACAAACTCAACCCGGACTGGCTGAAACATGTCCTCAACGAAGGCGCGAAAGATCGACCGTACATGGCGACTCGTATGCCCAAATTCGGTGCGAGCAATGTGGGAGCCCTGCTGACAATGCTGGAGGGCGACCAAAAAAACGAGGTTGATCCGGTTGAATTTGCCGAAGCTGAACACCGCGTAAAAGCAGACGCTCGCCTGATGATCGGCGATCAGGCACTGTCGTGCATTAAGTGCCACTACTTCGATAAGTTTGCCGCCACTGGAATTCAATCGATTGACATGACCACCATGACAAAGCGCCTTCGGCGTGACTGGTTCCATCGTTATCTGTCGAACCCACAGGCCTATCGCCCGGGAACTCGCATGCCGGCAGCCTGGCCCAATGGCAAGTCCGTCGTCCCAAAGATTCTGGATGGAACAGCTCCCACTCAGATCGAAGCCATCTGGAAATATCTCGAAGACGGCAAGCAGGCGAAGATCCCATCGGGATTACAAACGCAGGCCATCGAACTCGTCGCAAAAGAACGGCCTTTGATTTATCGCAACTTTATCGAAGGACTCTCTCCTCGCGGCATCGCCGTCGCATTTCCCGAAAAGGCTCACTTTGCGTGGGATGCAGAGCAAATGAACATGCGGCTCATCTGGCACGGAGCCTTTATCGACGCCTCAAAGCACTGGGTCGGGCGCGGGCCGGGCTTTCAGGCTCCTCTGGGCGACCACATGATGACGCTTCCCTCCGGCCCCGCAGTGGCTGTGCTTCCGTCGACCGATTCCAAATGGCCATCCGACAATGCTCGCGAAATGGGTTACCGGTTCCTCGGATATACCCTGGACAAGAGTGGCGTGCCAGCATTTCGCTTCCGAACTCCCGATGGCATCACAGTGCATGATCAAATCAAAGCACAGTCAGCGGAACCGGATGCTGAACTGACCCGCACGATCACACTGACGCCCGCTTCTGACACTCCAAACGCCTGCATTCGCATCGCGACGGGAGAACTGATCGAACAAACCGATGGCGAATGGGTCATCGACAACGCAATCCGCATCCGAAGTATCCATGGACAGGTCATCTCTCGAAAGTCGAGCCAGGGAAATGAATTACTTCTGCTTTTGCCGCTGAAGGCGAACACAGCAACAGAGGCGTCCTACACAATTCACTGGTAATCATCCCGCAAATCGTTTCAAGCCTCTGACGCCGCAAACTTTCTGACTGAAGCCAACCTGCCACAGGATCAGTAGCCGCAGGCCAAATTCATTTGGTTCGTGCCTGGCTGTGGTCATCCTGTTTTTGGAAACGCGTCAGCCGCTTAATTCGATCCGCAACCTGAAATCGCGCCCGGGGAGAATCAGGAGCCACTTCCAGAGCTTTTTCAGCGGCGGAAAGTGACGCCTTCAGAGCGATAATCGCTGACTCATCATCATTACGTCGTAATGCATTCTTCCATGCCTGCAGATGCGCTTCGCAAACGCAGAGATAACTGTGTTCATTGCGAGGAAATCGAGAGACACACTCTTCGGCAAGAGACAGGTACGCTTTCTGAATTACTTCTGCGTCGTCCAGTAATCCCTGCCGACGGAGGTACGTACTGATCCCTGTGATCGAGCTGGTCAGCCGGCCGTGAAGGACATCCAGCAGCAGATCCTGATCCCGGATCTGTTGTTGCTCCATAAACTGCAATGTGTTGTCCAGGATGATCTGGCTGCTGGAGGCCGACAAAGCGTCCAGAAATTTGCCGCCTGAATGCTCTGTGCCGACAGATGATTCCATGCACCAAAACTGATCGCCCATAAATGCGAACAGTTTCTCCTGATCCAGATTGAGTTGATTTTCCTCAAGCACCCAGTCTCCCAAAGACAATTCAGGCCAGTCATTGTCCTGAACGCGCGATGGAAACAGGCCATGACGAATCCAAAGATCGGGGCTTTCGCTGGCATCGGAAAGCTGGTCCCAGAATTCGAGTTCGTATGTCTCGAACATGGCTGCTTCTGTCGATTCACGGCTCCAGCGAAAATCCCACGTCAGAGAACGAAAGTAGTCAATAAAAGACACCGCCCAGAAAACCCTCGATCTGTTGTCCCTGAGTCGATTCAGCAGGGGAGCAGTGTCGACAAGAATTCTTCCATTACGACGAAACTGTTCGAAGCGTCTCTGAGGGACAATGACATCACTGGTGTCGCGCAGATAGCCATACATGAATCTCGCAGCAATTAACTCAGTGAGTGCGACCTGATCGTCCGGCTGAAGTTCGTTCGCCTTCTTCAGCAGCTCAACCGATGTATCCAGTAAGTCCACTGCAACCGCGTGCATCGTCTTATTTAAGCCTTCCGTGAAACGTTCGGCCGCTCGCAATTCCAAAGTGCCATATCTCAGGCAATCTTCGAACGAAACCGGGGATTCAGACAACACACGACGATTATGAAAACGAGTTGATTCCAGTAGTCTCGCCGCACGGTCCGGGCCGAAAGCGGCAGCATCCCGAGTAATCTCGTCCGCCCATTCGTTAATAGTCAGTGGTATCGAAGCTCCCGACACCACTGCGTTTGAAGGTTCCGCAGACGATTTCAACCCGTTCGGGGAAGAGCCAGGCCGGTTCAACGCAAGAACCAGGACCAACACAAGGAGGATGGCGGGAATCAGAAAACGGATGCCGTGAGTACCCGCCGAGTGCTGCCTGACAATCCACGACTGCAGTTCCAAAGCCAGATGAGCACAGGATTCGTATCGGTCTTCAGGATGCTTTGCAAGACACCGTTCTGTCATCTGCCGCAGGCCTTCCGGTATCTTGTCCAAGCCGGAAGTTCCCCAATCAATCTCGGCATCCATCACCTGCCGGACAACACCGGTGGAGGTTTCTCCGCAAAATGGAGGAACCCCCGTGAGTAAAGTAAACAGGATTCCACCGAGCCCATAGACGTCAGTGGCCGGTGATAACAAAGTCGGGTCACCAAGGACCTGCTCCGGAGCCATGTAACTTGGTGTGCCTCGAATCTGGCGTTCCCTGCCAGCATCTGTCGACTGCGACTGACGCGAACTTGCAATTCCAAAGTCCGCTACCTTGGGAACGATACTGTCCCACGTCGTTCCCGCTGAAACATCGATCAGGATATTCGAAGGCTTCAGGTCAAGGTGAAGCACGCCTCGCTTGTGGATCTGATCGACGGCACTGGCAATGACACTGATAAACTGAGCGATCTGCAGAGGAGTCGCCGGTTGATCCAGCCAGCTTCTGAGAGTGCCACCCGCAACATACTCGAAAACCAGAAGAAAACACTCCGGCGTTTCTTCCACGCGATACAGCCGGACGACGTTGTGATGTTCCATCTTTGCCGCAATGCGAACTTCATCCAGCCATCGGAGCCTTTCGGCTTCGTTGCTCTTCGCGTCAACGTGAATACGTTTGAGAGCAATCAGCCTGGACGTCGTCAGGTCTTCTGCAAGATAGACGACCGAACCACCTCCACGCCCGAGTTCACGTTCCAGCCGAAACCCTTCGATTTCGGGCAGCGGATTTACGTCCAAATCAACATCCGATCGATCAACGCCCTTTAGCAGTGGGGTGACCGTTTCGCGTTCCGCTGACGCCAGGTCCTGCAGGAATTCCTGACATCGAACGCAGGATTCAATGTGTTGTTCAAGTTGCTCATCAGGCCGTTGGGAACCATCGTCATCTAAGTCGCAGTTGCCCAGGTTCCGCAGGACAGAATGGTCCGGGCAGTGCTGCGAACCGTTTCGCATCATTTTGCCGCTTCCTGACGCAATTGCCGGCAGACGCGAGAGTATGCCGCGAATGCAGAGGCATATCGCATGGAGTGGCGTTGAGCAGTCTCCGAAATCGATTGCCCCTCAATCGCTATGTCATGAAAAACAGCCCAGGTCCGCGGACTAACCCGAGCTCGAACACGCTCCGATATCAATGTGGCACTTCGCATCTCATCAGAAACACATAGTTTATCAGGCATTTCATCTGTTGTATCGAGGGAAACTGAACGCTCATGAGTGCCTTGCTTTTGCAAATAGATTTGAGCGAGCCCTGCTTCTCGTATGGTTCGACGTTTCTCCAGTTTCAGATAATCCAGCAGCCGGCTCTGATGCAGTGTTCGCAGCCAGCCGCGAAATGACATCCGTGGATCGTAGTGAAAAACAGTTAACCTGCGGGCGAGCTCCCAGAGAACCTGTTGGTTCACCTCTTCGACATCCGCAGAATTATTGAGTTTTCGACGGGACCAGCGTTCAAGCAAATGGCCGTAACTGCTCACAAAAGTCTTCCAGGCAGCCGTGTCTTCCCACGATTTCAATCGTTCCAGCAAAGTGGCACTGGTAACGGGGCCATTATCAAGAGAGCGACCAGACGTGGTAGCAGCGCCATCTTGTGAAGACATTCCTGAACCCCTCAACCAAGTGCGTGTAGATACCCGTCGTAATGTTGTCGGGGTAGAAACTCTTTGCTTTCCACACCCCCCGACTCTACTCAGCGAATGTACCTCAGGCAATCGGTCATCCTGAAATGTTGTGAAATCGGAATTCCCCCACCGATTCAAAGATTCAATTCACGGTCCACATGGCCATATCACCCCAAACCCTCCGGGAGTGTACCCATGACAACGCAACACCGCCACCCAGGCCCCGTTCCCCGGTCTGCCCGCTGCATCGTGCTGGTTATTTTCGCGGTGCTGCTGCTGCACGACAATTTAGCCTGCACGGTGATCTTCGCTGCCTCGGCAAATCCAACTCCGCAGAACAATTTCGACGGAGCCGTCTGGAGGTTCTCGATTGAAAACCGCTCCGGGAAAGCGCAGCGATATCGCGGAACTTACAGAATTTCGAATGGTCGCGTCTTTCAAAAAGAAACGCCTTCGGATGATGCCATGAGCAAACGCGTGGGCATGAACTACCCGAAGGACAGGAAGACCCGAACAGTCCTGAAGGACTTCCGCGTCTTCCCACACTCCGAACCGGCCAGCCCCGGAAATGAACTCCGGATCACGGGTGTTGCTTACCTGTCAATGGACCGCCCGGGCGAATGGTCAGGACGTTTCGTCGATAGCCAGGGACGACACTGGAAATGGCGTTGCTCGCGCGTCCAGGAATAGTCACGCCGCAAACAGCCTCTTGAAAAACGGGACTGGCTCGAGCAGGAGACCTCAAAACACAACGGCTTACAGCCTTCCAGCATGCCGTCCCGATTTTTCAACGGGCAGCTAAACTGCAAAAGATTGTTTCGCTGATTCGGCGCGGCGCAGATCCGGATTGATTCTGGGTTGCCCCTGGAGTTTGCCCGAAACCAGGACAAGACACTTCCCCTCAACGAACGACCTGTTGATTGATGGCGCGTATTCCTCGCGAGATGGCGACTGGCACCTGCCGGAGACGCCCGCCCGTGTCTGATGTGCAGCCACAAAGTATTTGCCGTCAATCCGATGATTCTGCTTTCCCAAAGCCTGCGGTTCGCTCCACCGCCACTTCAGCCACCGCCACTTCAGGCAACAACCTCATCTCGTGGGATGCACCGGGCAGACATCGGTAAAGTGATCGAACGGAAGTGGATGGGAATCGAACCCACCTGGCGACTTTTCAGCCGCCACACTGGTTTTGAAGACCAGGGCAGTCACCAGATCTGCGTACACTTCCTGAGACGAACATGTGGTTTCAAGTGTTAGAGCATGCCGTCTTGTGGCAGACTTCCTTCGGCACTTTGAAAGTCAGCTCCGACCTGCCAGAGTACCATAGTCGGGTTCGAACGTAACTGGAACCCAACGCGAGAAACCGGCGAACGATCCGGAGTCGGATTGAAGAGTCTTATCGTTTCAGAATCTGAAGAAGCCAACCTCGGTTGCGGTTCCAGAATGGTGTTCGTCACAATTTCAACATGCCATCACAATCCAGATACGAGAGTCCCGAGCGATGAGTGGTGAAAGGCGGCCCGTCATTCTGGGGACGGCTGGTCATATCGATCATGGAAAAACTCGCCTCGTTGCCGCACTGACCGGGATTGATACACATCGACTTCCGGAAGAAAAACGACGCGGAATTTCGATTGACCTGGGATTTGCCAACTGGCAGACGGATGATTTTGTCTTCGGAGTAGTTGACGTTCCCGGGCACCGCAGATTCGTGCGCAATATGGTGGCCGGCGCTACGGGAATCGACATTGCCGTACTTGTTATAGCGGCTGACGATTCTGTGATGCCACAGACCCGCGAACATCTGCAAATCATGCAGTGGCTTGGAATTTCCTGCGGACTGGTTGTGATCACGAAATGTGACCTGGTCGATTCAGACATGATTGAGCTGGTCCGGCTGGATGTCGCAGAACTGACAAGAAACACCTTCCTTCAACATGCCGAAATCGTTTGTGTCTCCTCTGAATCAGGCGATGGGATAGAGAATTTACGGTCTGCAATTGTTCGCGCTGCCGGGCAGCTCCCAAAACGTACGGCGCAATGGCCCGTCTTCCGTTTACCGGTTGATCGATCGTTCTCACTTGCCGGGCATGGCACGGTCGTCACGGGGTCTGCTATTTCCGGTCAGGTGGAAGCGGGCGATCGACTGATATTGCAACCTGAACAGCTTGAGGTTCGTGTCCGAAGCGTCCAAACCCATCATCGCGCCGCGGATTCTGCCGAAGCCGGACAGAGAACGGCTGTGAATCTCGCGTCGATACGCCCCGAACAGGTTCCACGCGGTGTTGAGTTGGTAACGCCCGGCTGGTTTCGTCCAACACAGCGGCTTTTGGCCCAACTGGATGGATTGAATGAGACGCTCATCGCGCGGGGCAGGCTCAACGCGATGATCCACATTGGCACGGCAGAAATCCCCTGCCGGATTGTGATCAAGTCCGATGACGTATCCGCAACTGACACAGACCAGGACGAAATCGTCCGATCGCAAAGTTCTTCTGGCGGACTGATCTCTCAAATCGTGTTGCAGCAGGCCGTCATCGCTTCCCATGGCCAGCGTTTTATTCTTCGGCGGTTGGCCCCGGCAGCGACCATTGGCGGAGGGCTGATTCTGGATCCTTTGTGTCCAGCACGACTGCGAAACCGTGAGGCGATTCGACTGGCGACGGGCCTTCAGAATCTTTCGGCGATCGAACGTGTTTCTTCTGTCATATCGCTTCTGCCGATGGTCCCCGATGATCTGCGTGAAACAGCGATTCGATCGGGCTGTTCGCTGGCAGACGTTGAGTCAGCATTGCAGGAATTGCTGAAGATCGGTCGACTGGTAAGAATTGGCTCCAAAGAGCCCGGTCTGCTTGTCCACAGAGAACGACTGCAAGGCTATTCCCGCACCATTCTGTCCTGTGTCCGAAAAGAAATCGCGGCCCATCCGCCCGGGCGATCCCGTTCTCGCAGACTCCTCCAAAGTGCCTGCCACGATCTGCTGGACGAGCAATTAACTGCGTCTGTATTTGAATTGCTGATCCACGATAAGAAGTTGGTACCGCTTGGCCCGAACCTTGCCGTCGCTGGCAGCGAACACCAGCTCACAAAAAAGCAGTCCATGGCACTGAACCAGATTCTGGAACAGGTCCGAAAACACGAACTCGTGCCACCCACCCGGAAAGAACTGGCAGACTCACTCAACGAACCACTCTCGATGATCAGCGCGATGCTGGATATTGCCGTGGAAGATGGATTGCTCATTCGTGTGGATGAATCGCTGCACTTCACTCCGGATGCCATCGAAAAAGCGAGGATTGCTGCCTCGACGCTCCTGAAACAGAATGGACCTGCCACGATCGCTCAGTTGCGGGACGCGTGGACGATGACCCGAAAACACGCCGTACCGCTGGCACAGTATTTTGATTCCGTTGGCATGACCATACGTGAGGGGGATTTGCGAGTCGCCGGACCGAATCTGCTGCAATCACGGGGCGACTTTTCCGGTGAAGGCACCACCTGACCGGAAAGCCCCGGATTCGACTTTTTGATTCTCCAGCGTGTTGGCGAGGGGCCGTTTTCACTGGCTGTCCGGGGGCTCGCGCAAACTCGGGATGTCCAGCTGAGTTCGCCGGGGAAAGCCTGTTGATGGCAAGTCTGCGTCCTTTGCAAGAGCGGGTTTCTCATCTCACAGGATACTACATCTTGTGGAATTGTTGTTCCTGATATACTGTCCCCTGCCTCTCCGCTCGAAGTACTCTTAAAAACGTGGAATCCGCGATGGCGCTGTTCGAAATCGAAACTGAAGCACACATCATGATTGGCTGGGCCTCAAGTGTTGAGCAGGCCGAACACATCGCGATGAAGCACTACCCGGAAGAGAAAGTGGTTCGAATTACGAAACGCCCGCGAGATATTTGGGTGATTTCAAAAAGGCTGCTGGGTCTGGAAGGCAAGGTCCGACCATGTGATGTCGCAAGGGATTGTCTGGCGCGTGCCTCCGGCGACAAGCTGCATGCCATTCGCCTTTACATGCTCGACACGGGCGTAGATCTTCACGAGGCACAACGAGTGATCGAAGCAAACATGGCCATCGGCTGGTAACGGACGTGTCGAATTTTAATTTTCAGGCGGCCAGCCAGCTTTCGCGTTTGGATGCCAGATGGATGTCTCTCCGGACGAAATAGACAGAACGACGGACCAGGTTCGGGAAAAGCTTGCCAGCACGCAGTATCAGCTCGCTGGGACCAGTGCCGTATCACGCTAGAATCGTCCCTTCGCAGAAACAGCGACGTCATTCGAGTGCAGTCTGAACCTCCTGAAACGAATGGTTGTCGCAACACTGTTTCGCGACGTTGCTGAAACTGTTCTCATTTGACCTCGTCCGTTTGTGTACTGGCCTTGATCCATGACATTGCTGAATCTTCTGAAAGACCGATTTCAGGCTGCCCTTCAACCGCTCACAAGTGACGTGGCTTCGTTGCTTGAGATGATTCGCGTCGCGCAGGATACAAGATTCGGCGACTTTCAGGCCAATTGCGCCATGCCGCTCAGCAAGCAGCTCGGTCGACCCCCACGGGACATCGCAGCGGCCATCATTGAGCACCTGGATGTATCCGACGTTTGTCACCCACCGGAAATCGCCGGCCCCGGTTTCATCAACCTGAAACTGAAGGATGAGTTTCTTGTCGCAAGGGTGAACGCCGTCGTCACAGACGAAAGACTGGGTGTCGAAGTTGCAACTGAACCGCGGAATATCGTTGTTGATTTTTCTTCTCCGAACGTCGCCAAGCCAATGCATGTCGGCCACCTGCGAAGTACCGTCATCGGCGACGCCATCTGTCGCACACTGCGTTTCGCCGGGCACAAAGTGACAAGCGACAACCATATTGGCGACTGGGGCACTCAGTTTGGCATGATCATCTATGGCTTTCGTAACTTTGCAGATCCCGATGCCTACAGATCCGATCCCGTCGCTGAACTCGCCCGAATGTACAAACTGGTGAATCAGCTGTCTGATTATCATGCGACCGTTGCAAAACGCTCTCAGTTTGAGGCGGCCATCCAGCAGGTTCAGCAGCAATTACAGGCTTGCGAATCGGCGGCTGATTCGAATGACAAGAAAGCGCAAAAGCAGGTTGCTCAATTCAGAAAACAGCTTGACGCAGCGGCGGAGGCGCTGAAGTCTGCCGATGAAAAAATCCACGCTGTCGAAAGTTCTCCCGTTCTGAAGGAGATGGCGGATTCGCATCCGGATATTGCACGAAAAGCCCGCGAGGAAACAGCCAAGCTGCACGCGGGCGATGCAGATAATCGGCGACTCTGGGATGAGTTTCTTCCCGCCAGTCTGCAGGCACTCCAACAGGTGTACGATCAGCTGGGAATTCAGTTCGATCTGACACTGGGGGAAAGCTTTTATAATCCCATGCTTCCGGGAGTGATTGAAACTCTGAAGACACAGGGCCTGGCATCCGAAAGTGAAGGGGCAACCTGCGTCTTTATCGAAGGGAATAAGGCGCCGTTTATTGTTCAGAAGACCGACGGTGCCTACACCTACGCGACCACTGATCTGGCAACGATCCAGTACCGTCTGACGGAACTTCATGCGGATGAAATTCTGTATGTCGTTGACAAGCGCCAGTCTGAGCATTTTCAGTTGCTGTTCGAGACTGCCCGTCAAATGGGAACCACCACCAGATTCCAGCACGTAAGTTTTGGGACTGTTCTTGGTGACGATGGAAAACCTTTGAAGACCCGGTCTGGCGACAATGTTGGCCTCGAAAGCCTGATCGAAGAAGCAATCACACGTGCGCGCAGAATTGTGGATGAGAACGATGACAAGCGGGAAGGATCGCCACTGACCGCCGCACAACGAGCAGAGGTTGCACGAATCGTGGGGATCGGCGGAATTAAGTACGCAGACCTGCATCACAATCGGGACAGCGACTATAAGTTCGACTGGAGCAAGATGCTGGCGACGACGGGAGATACGGCCGCATACATGCAGTACGCGTATGCACGCATCTGTGGCATTTTTCGAAAACTGGACGTCGATCGTAATGCTCTGAGGATGGAAGGTCAGATTCAGATCACATGCCCGGAAGAGCGTGATCTGGTGATACAAATGCTCCAGTTCGACTATGCCATCGACAGCATGCTGTCTGAGTACCGACCACACATGATGACGGCGTGGTTATTTGAATTGTCCGATAAGTTCAGCAAATTCTATGCGAAGTGCTCCGTTCAGGACGCCGAATCCGATGAGATTCGAAACAGCCGACTGCAACTGTGCGACCTGATGGCTCGCTGTGTTCAGATTGGCCTTGGCCTGCTTGGCATTGAAACAGCTGAAGTGATGTAGTTGGAGCCCCCGGTCAACTATTGCTCAATGAATTCCCAGGCCGTCTGGTAGTGTGCGTTCTGTTCGAACCACATCAACAGCGTCTGGAAGAATTCGTCGGCCGCCAGTGTCGCACTGTCACCAACCACAATCAGCTTTCGCCTCGCTCGTGTCAGCGCGACATTCATGCGGCGGGCATCGGCCAGGAAACCAATTTCGCCGATGTTGTTGGACCGAACCAGCGAAATCACAACCGCCTCTTTTTCTCGACCCTGAAATCCATCGACCGTATCGATTTCCAGTTGGTGCTGCACCGCGTGCTGCCGCAGCCACCTCACCTGCGCGGCATACGGAGCAATCACAGCGATTTGTGCGGCAGGCAACCCTGCTTCACAAAGCGCATTCACCTGTTTCAGCACAAGTTCACCTTCCTGTGGATTGAGCTTACTAAGACCTTCGGGTTCCAGCTCTTCATTCCAGCCTGTCCCCGCCGTGTCAATGAAGACGACAGGAGTATCATCCACAAGTTCGCTGCGTATCCGGGGCAGGTCAGACAGCACATGCCGACGAACAGACTCATCAGCAATCAATGTGTTTTCGTAAAACTGCTGTGACGAAAACCCCATGATGGACTCATGCATTCGATACTGGACGGTCAGTTGACGGGTGACGGGGTCGCCGAAATGATTGACCAGCCGCTCCATCAGACTGACAGCGAATCCCTGTTTCGCCGCGGGTTCCGACAGAATGGTGGGAGGAAGTTGCAGATGGTCCCCAGCCAGAATGATACGATCGGCCCTTCGCAGGGGAACCCAGCATCCCGGCTCCACACTCTGACAGGCTTCATCGATCACCAGCACATCAAACCGCATGTCATCCAGAATCGAATCATCGAATGTTGTCGTCGCACAAATGACCCTGGCATCTTTCAGTATATGACTGACCGCCTGCCGCTCCAGAAGTCTCGCCTGGCGCCGGAGCTCGCGAGCTTCCTGTCGCTGTTGCCATCGCTGACCGGGTGCTGGCCTGGAACGAGTGTACCGGTCCGCCTTCCTTTCTATCTGTTCTGCCTCCCTCATCATCTGACGGACCAGAGACATAGCTTCATGCTGTTCGACCAGTGCATCAAGCGAATGTTCACGAAGATCTTCCGAAACGCGGGCAGGATGACCAAGCCGAACAGCAGGCTCACCGGCTGCAAGCAGCCGCTCCAGCAGATTATCGACCGCAGTATTGCTGGGCGCGCAGGCCAATACTCTTTCCCCTCGTGCAATCAGTTGACGAATGACTTCGATCACCGTCGTTGTCTTGCCCGTTCCCGGCGGCCCGTGAATGATGGCCAGGTCGTTGGCTGCCAGTGCGTGGACGATCGCATCGCGTTGTGAATCGTTCATTCGTTCTGAAAGCTGAGCCGGCAATTTGGGATTTGGGTGGAATGTGGGTTCGCGTTCTCCCAGAAGTAAATCCCGCAATTGAGCCAGACGCCCGGAAGCGTTTCTGGCAACTTCAAGCGAGCTGGACTGTCGCTTACGAGTAATCTCATCGGGTGACAGGTCCAGACGAAATCGATCGCCGGACGGCCAGTCATCGACGGCGACTTCCACCGAGTCGCCCCTGCGTGAACTAACAACACCCTGAACCGAATCGCCGTCACCATTCCCGCATTCTGACAGAATCACAGGACTGCCCGATTTGAATCGATGCCACGGCATTCGCTCCTGAGACCGCCGTTTGGCAAGTGTCAATAAATAGCGACCTCCCAGACCTGTCGTGTGATTCCGGATGACAAGGTCCAGCAGGGTTTCGCCCGATCGTTCTGCTGATGCCGACGACTGCGTGCGCCGTCGCTCGGCCATTCGCTCACGCTCGGCCTCCCCTTCCATTTCCAGCCATCTCTGGAGGTTGTCAAAATGTTTGCCCGCGTGGAACGATGATGAGCCCGATGTCATAGTTCTTTTCTGTCAGTCCCGATCATGTCGGGACTCGAATGTGATTTGAGCTGGATTGGCAGGGAAGTCTAATCGTTTCGACTGAATGTGACACCGTGGCCGCGCCGTGCGGTGAGTGTCAATGTGCGGGTCACTCGAGACCAATGCGAACGTTCCCGGTCCGTGGATGTGCATCCGGGTGTATCCGGAGCCAGTCCAGAATGAACTCCCACCATCCCGTGAACAGCCGTAGACTGTGTGGCAACCCCGTCGGCTGAGCTCACTACGTCCCGGAAGAACCGGCCGTCTCGCGCTGAAGCCAATCGGAGCTGAACAGAGCCTTGCAGCAAAGGGTTCGACGAATCTCCAGCCGGAGACCAGCTTAACTCTGCGGAAGTTGTGCAGTCGCGTTCAGATCCGAGCCCTCGCGAGAGACATTGATGCGCGAGTAGCCGGTTTCCGTTTCCCGGATTCAGGGCGGTGGCTCCGAAAGACGCAAGACAGGTGTTGATCCATCACGAAAAGCAGCGTCCCCGTCTCAAACCAGGAGGGCATTAGACGCAGATGGGTAGCAACGATGCAGCGCACGGGTTACGGTGAGCCGTAAGCTCTGGTGGGGCCCCGCAATGATCGCGCCCTCCCCGCCTCAACCCAACCCAGCAAACACAACTTTACGGGAGTCTGCTCTTTCAACTGTGTTCAGTGGCGGCGGCCCTTTGTTCGCTGAGTTCAGGTCTGCTGGATCAGCAGGCGGCCACAACCTCCAGATTGAGACGGTCCGGGTCCAGCAAGCCTCGAAGTTTATCCAGAGCTTTCATCTGAAGCTGACGGACACGTTCCTTAGAGATGCCCAGATCCTCAGCAATCTCGCGCAGGGTTCGGGCGGGCTGCTTCACATTCAGTCCATAACGATCCATCAGAATTCGGTGTTCTCGAACGTCAAGAATGTCTTCCGCCTGGTTCATGAGTTCAACGACAATTGCGTCGGGTTCATCGCACAGAGACGGTTCAACCTCCAGTTGCGGCACTTCGTTTAGAATCTCAAGTATTCCATTCGAGAACCGTTGCCGCTGCCGGGACCGTACCTGACACGCCCGGTAGTAATGACGTTGCAGTGAATGGGTTGCATAGGTGCTAAACCGAAACCCGCGGGAGTAGTCAAACCGATCAATGGCTCCCATCAGAATCAGGCATCCATCGCTGCTGAATTCATCAACATCCACTTCATTCATGGCGAATTTTCGAGCGACACTTCCAACCAGTCTCAAATTTGAACGCACAAGCTGCCCGCGAATCTGATCGGCATGATCCAGCAGCGAGTCAATCTTGTTCAGCTGGCGGACCGTGGACTTCGATACGCTCAATTTCGCCCGCAGCTGATTTGCTCGAAAACGAAGTAAATTCATCGCACGAAACAGGACCTGCTCATCCTCAAATGTCAGCAAAGGGTCCGGAGCAGTCCAGTAGCGGTGATGAACAGCTTCGTCGCCGGGTAATGAGCGAGCTTCTCTCTGAGCATCCGCCTCACGAGCGTCCGATCGCAATCGCTGCATCAGAAGCTCCGCCTCCTGAACGGGCTTTTCGCTTCGTCCAATCGTGTCGAACTCTGATGAGTAGACGAACCGAATCTCGTTACCCAGATGTTCACGCACTCGCTGTTCAAGTTGGTCACGGTTCGAAGAACATCGGGTTGATCTCTGAGCGGTCGTTTTTCTCGCGGGCATGTTAATTTCCTGTTCCTGCTCCAACGTCCTGATACCTACAAACCCGAGCCGCGAGGATGACGGTCAGTTAACCGTCACGATTACAGGGAAATCCGGAAATCCCGATAATTCCTTCCTCAGTCATGGGACTTCAACCCAATTTCAACGGCACGAATAAACTGTACTTTTGTATGGGTTGCATGATGGCTTGTCCTCAATTGACACACCGAATCGCCCCCAGGCATTGGCATCCTGCTGCAAGTTCGATACCTAACCGTTTGACGGACGTTTTGCTTGCATGGGAAAGAGCCAATCCTTGGGTGCCGGAGCGGGTCATGCAGATGATTGAAGAAAACGCAGCAGGAAGCCAGACGGCGATGAATTCAGACCCTCTGGCAAGATCGACGAGCGGTATTCGGCGAGTCTATGCGGTTGATGATGACGCTGCAGTCCTTCAAGTGCTTCAAATGATTCTTCAGCAGGCCGGATGTGACGTCGTTTGTTTTACATCGCCATCTGATTTCCTGGCGCAGGTCAATTCATTGCCACCAGGCGTCATTGTCACCGATCAGGTAATGCCACAAGTCGAAGGCACAGAACTGCAGCAGCAGGTGGCGGATCGAACGAACCAGTTTCGGGTCATTCTGGTAACGGCATTTCCCCGCACAAGCCTGGCGGTTGCCGCGATGAAGGCTGGGGCGATTACGGTGCTTGATAAACCATTCGACCGAGCGCAATTGCTGCAGGCAGTTGAAGAAGGATTCCGCCAGCTGGAATCCGCTGAGTCAGCCTCAGATTCACTTCCGCCAGTTCTTCCAAACGGAGAGACTTATTACTCACGGCTATCAGATCGCGAGAAGGAAGTCATTCGGCTGGTTTATGACGGAGCGACCAATAAATCGATCGGAATTCAACTGGGAATCAGCATCAAGACGGTAGAGAAGCATCGCGGCAAAGGAATGAGTAAGATGAACGTCTCGTGCCTTGCCGGCCTGATTCGGCTGATGGATCGCGAACGCGTCGGTTAGCTGTCTTCTAAAATGCCTCTGACTGAGATTTGGCGGCTGGTTGCGGCGCAATTCGCCTGTTTCTGCTTCCTGATGCATCGGTCATAGGGTCATGTTTTCCTTCCCGAATTCTCCATCACACTGTCGCCTTGACTGGCTCAGACTCAAGCAAATTGCAGCCACTGTTTCTTTAATTGCTGCTTTGCCGCAGACCGTTTCACCAGCCGATGAAGTCGAGGTCACCACTGGCCAGTCGGTGCAGGACACGGCAAACGACTTCAGTCGTGATCAGGTTGACCAGGCCGTGGACAAAGCCATTGGCTATCTTGTGAGTCAGCAACGAGAAGATGGAGCGATCCTCGACAAAGCTCACGACTCAACCATGACCGCCCTGGCCATCATGGCTATGGCCAGTGTTGGCGTGCAGCCCGTTGATTCATCAACCGAGGGAAAAGCCATGCAAAAGGCCATCGCCTTCATATTGAGGGACGATCGTGTTGATGACAAAGGATATTTTGGCAGCAAAGATGGCTCCCGGATGTATGGTCACGGGATCATCACCCTGATGCTGACCGAAATGATCGGCATGGGAGCGAACGAGGAACAGGATTCCCTGATTCATCGGCGTTGTCAGAAGGCGATTGATGTCATACTCAGCTCTCAGAAGGAACGTAAGCAGGTGCACTACCGCGGGGGCTGGCGATACAATCCCAACTCAAACGATTCCGATCTGTCCGCGACAGTCTGGCAGTTAATGGCACTGCGATCAGCAAAGAATGACGGCCTTGATGTTCCGGCATCCGCCATTGCAGATGCCGTGGAATACCTCAGGAGATCCTACGCATCTCCTTTGGATCAGAATGGTCTGCCAACAAAACAGGCGAGCGGATTCTGTTACGAACCACACCGCAACCATCCCACATTTACGATGACAGCTGCGGGCCTGCTCGCCATGCAGGTTTGTGGAGAATACGAATCTCCGCTGGTAGCCGGGGCTGCCGACTGGCTTCTGACCCATCCTCCCAAATGGAAAGAACGTTTCTGCTCCTACGGCACCTACTATTACGCTCAGGGGATGTATCAGCGTGGCGGGGAGCATGCGGAAACAGCGAGAGAACTGGTTCAGGCAATGCTGATCGAGAAACAGGCTGCGGACGGTTCCTGGACGGCAGAGAACGGAGAAGAGCGCAATCATGGAACGGTCTACTGCACGACGATGTCCGTTCTCAGCCTCTCCGTGAAGTATCACTATCTTCCGATCTACCAAAAGTAGTCCGGATATTGATTTGCGCCGTTTTGCCGGGTTGGTTCGGCAAAAACTGCAGCACCTCCGCACCGCCTGCATGATGTCGCGGTGGTAACTTTCTGCCTACTGGCAAATCAGTTTCGCGACTATCATGGGTTGAGCAATTCTTAACGATGTAGCTCACAATGCCTTCCTTCAACTGGCCTGGACAGAGCAACCCTCGATGAGTGTCCCGGGAAAAATCCTACACCTGACCAAGACAGGCTTCCTGCCGGCGCCGGCTCGACGTTCGCGATGGCGTTCGATGGCCCGGGATATCATTCGCCGCAGTGAATCGCTGATCACATTGTCTGATGAAGAATTGATGACCGCAGGACGTCGAATCCGCTGGGAGGCCAAAGCCGGAACGTCCCTGGAAAAGTTGTTACCTGAAGCATATGCGCTTGTTCGGGAATCAGCGCGCCGCGTACTTGGCATGCAGCATTTCGAAGTGCAGATCATGGGTGCCATCGCGCTTTTTGAGGGCCACATCGCCGAAATGCAGACCGGCGAAGGAAAGACGCTGACGGCAACGATGCCGGCCTTTCTTCGCGCGCTGCCGGGCCAGGGCTGCCATGTCATTACCGTCAATGATTATCTGGCCAACCGCGATGCGGAAATCATGGGCCCGGTGCATGTGAAGCTTGGACTGACGGTTGGCAAAATTCTGGAGGCAATGGAGCCGGACGAACGTCGGGAGAATTACGCAGCAGACATCACCTACGGCACTTCCAAGGAAATGGGGTTCGACTTTCTGCGAGATCGACTGCGAAAAGGCGCCAGCGTTGATGACGGTGTGCAATTAAGAAAGTTTGTCCGCACCATGGAGGGAGCAGAATCGCCGGTCCAGCGGGGCCACTATTTTGCTTTGATTGACGAAGCCGACAGTATTCTGATTGATGAAGCGCGAACGCCGCTGATCATCGGTCTGACCAAGCCCAATGATCCGGCAACAGTCAATCTGTTCCGCTGGAGCAACCGCGCCACGTTTCAGCTGGAACCGATTGCTGATTACGTCTACGAACCCGAACGTCGGAGTGCCTGGTTGACGGACAATGGATGTCGCAAAGTTGTGCTGATGTCGAAACCCTCTCTTCTGAGCTCGATGGACACCGAGCGAATTTACAGTCAGGTTGAAAAAGCACTCACAGCAAAGCATGCCTTTGAAAAGGATCGTGACTACGTCATTGCTGATAACAAGATTGTGATCGTCGACGAAGGGACCGGCCGCGTCATGGATGGACGCAAGTGGCAGGATGGTCTGCATCAGGCCATCGAAGCCAAGGAGCTGGTGCCCATCACCGCCGCCACTGGTGAGGCGGCCCGCATCACGGTGCAAAGCTTCTTTCGTCAGTACACAAACTTGTCGGGAATGACCGGGACCGCTTTGCCGGCGGCAAGCGAACTGAAGAAGACGTACAAATTGAAAGTCACGAAGATCCCGACGAATAAAAAGTGTATTCGTCGTGAAAAACCCTATCGGATTTTCCGGACTCAGGCTGCAAAGCGTGAAGCGATCATCGCCGACGTCCGAAAGCTGATCCAGGACGGTCGCTCTATTCTGATCGGCACGCCGTCAGTGGAAGCCTCCGAGGCGCTTGGAAAGTCATTATCAGCGGCCGGCATCAGGCACCAGATACTGAACGCGCGGTCTCATGAGCAGGAAGCGGCGATCGTTGAAGATGCCGGGCATGCGGGACGCGTCACTATCGCCACAAATATGGCCGGGCGTGGTACCGACATTCTCCTGTCAGATGAGGTCCGCAAAGCCGGGGGCCTCCATGTGATCGCCACCGAGTTACATAGTTCCATGCGGATCGACCGACAACTGGTGGGCCGCTCTGCGCGACAGGGAGATCCCGGTTCGTATCAGTTCTTTCTGTCGCTGGAAGATGAATTGTTGCGATGTCGGGAACCGCGCGAAGTCATGCGAAAGCAAAAAAACGCTGGCGGGAAGTCGGAGGAACTTGGAAGATCCTGGCTGCAGTATTTTCGGAAGGTGCAACGATTTCTGGAGAAGACGCACCGGAAGCAGCGCAAGATGTTGTTGAAACAGGAACGGATGCGTCTGGAGCAGTATGAGAATATGGGACTCGATCCATATCTCGAACTTACTGAATCCTGATCGCCTGCGCGAAGGTCCCGGAATGAACGCTCACGCATCCGCACCGACGGGGCGATCTCAATCATGCCGACAGATCGGTTGCTGAAGTTGTGGATGCAGAAGACAAGCCCGAGGGGCGCATCAAAAAAGGAATGAAGAGCAGTTTCGCTCGTCATTCCTTTTTTCGTCTGACCTGGAACATCGCCGCGGACCTCGCAATCAACTGCGATGTACTCTGCTGCGGCTGTTTCGGATTACGGACTTGCTGATTCGAGGACTTCGACACGCTTACGAAGGGCTGCTGCTTCATCTCGTGCTTTGCTTGCTTCGTCATTCGCATCAATGGCAATAATGCCCGATGCAACCGTGGCCCCGACGACAACCAGCATTGGCAGATTGAATGCCCCAAACTGACCACGAACGACGTCCATATCAGAGACAAGTGCCGGCACCTGCACAGCGGCTGGTGGTGCAGAATTCTTTGTCCAGAATCGACAGCTGGCCGTGAAGGTCGATGTCGCCAGAGTATGAGCGCCGGGTCGCAGACCTTTGACGGCAACATACCCGTCTTTATCGGAAACGGCGGTTGCGATTTGCTTGCCCTGATAAACAACAGCAACTTTCTCATCAGCAACTGGTTGGCCCTGCAGATTCACCACTCGCGTGGTCAATACGCCCCCATCACTCAGTTCTACGTCCTGAACGCGATTGATGGGAGCGGGTTCAGATGCCACGACGGTGGAAAGCGTCGATTGAGCAGCAAGTGACAACGTGAGCAGTGTCGCTGCAAACTTTCTGAGTGAGCTGTTTCGGGTAGTCATTGATTCGTGTCCTTGAACAAGAGGCGAGAGCCGACAGAATCCTGTTCACCCTGCCAGCAAACCCTCAGAGACGGTACGCCTCAGGGGTCACGGACGAGGAACGACAGGAACAGGCCAGCCAGAAGGTGAGAGGTTGGAGAACCGGTGATTCAGAAAGGAAAGACATAGGCATCAGAAGTCAGGTTGAAAGATGGGCCACCCCGACTACCTATCTCTGTTCGAAAGTAGCGAAAAACGAAAACGGCGGAAATAGGAGTTTATTCGATTTTGTGCACTGGGATCATTTTGTCCCAAAACGTGTGAGAAAGCTGGTGGTGCACCGCCCCTTGCAATCACATCGAGGTGCTCTTTCAGCAGATTCTGCGTGTTTTCGGAATCCGTCAGAAGAAACGTTACCCAGGCCCAGCTGTCGCGATAGTCGTCTTCGGTCATTGCAGGGGCCGACGGAATGGCCTCAAGTTCTGAAAGTGATGGCGACCAGCCCACCCTGGATTTCCATTTCACAGCTGACAGCCTGGCCGACTTGTCTCGCTGGCTCGCCGGTTCTTCCATGTACTCAGCCAGTCCTTCATCCAGCCACAGGGGAAGAAATGGCAGATGTTGATGAAGAATTGCGTGGGTGTATTCGTGTCTGAGATCAGTGATCAGGGCGTTGCTGCGATAGGCATAGATCTGAAACACGTCGTCATTGCGATAAAAAATCGCCTTGCGGGATCTTGCTTCCGGTATTTTTGCCGAAAGGTACTGCAGGAACCGCGAGCGACTGGAGAACAAGATGATCTGAGTGGAGGCGTCAACCGGCTGGACGCCTAATTCACGGTCCAGTTCGTCGCGAACGTCCTGCAAGTGTCGCCAGACTTCGGGAAGATTAACCGCAAACTCCGAATAGAATTCGACTGAGTCTCGCTTTTCCTGAACCACCCAGCGTCCGTCACCATTCGCAATGCCGGTCGGCAGCGAGATCTGAATCAGGATGAAGGCAAGCAGAATTCGCATGTTCGGATGCTCGCGAAAACCGCCGATTGGGTCAACGTGAAAGTCCTGATGAGAAAAGAGGGAGTCGACTGGCAGAAACGGCAGAAATGCAGCACACTCCAGCCCGATTTCATCTGTGGTTCCAGTGTTTCGGGAGTTTGAAGACTTCCGGATTGCGTGTGTCAGGGGCGTTTTCCAATGCGAAGACTCATGCAAATACCGTTGCTGATTTTTGCATTGTTGCTGATCGGAGCGGTTTGCCTCCATCTTCTGACGGACATGGATCTGCTGGATTCGTTCTACCACGCCGTCATCCTGCTGACGACGGTTGGCTATGCCGAACCAGACCCAATGACTCCGAGCGTTAAGCTATTCATTATCTGCTACCTCGGATTTGGTCTGGGGTTATTCACTTACAGTGCGTTTCAGTTTGGGCAGCTGCTGGTCAATGCAGACCTGCAGCGATACTGGGAGCAGCGCCGCATGGATTCGCTGATTGATAAGACCGCCAATCATTTCATTGTGTGTGGTTACGGCAGAATGGGATCCACGCTGTGCGAATACCTGCATTCCCGCAGGCAATCGTTCGTGGTCATTGATCAGGACGAAGAAGTGCTGGACGAAGAATTCCACTCAAACAAGTGGTTGTTTGTAAAAGGGGATTCGTCGCAGGACGAAATTCTTGAACGAGCGGGAATTCGTCGAGCCCGGGGACTCACAACCGTGCTGCCAACAGACGCGGACAACATGTACGTTGTTCTGTCCGCTCGACTGTTAAATCCCCGGCTGCCGATCGTTGCGAGAGCCAGCGACGACCGGGCAGCTCAGAAAATCCTGCAGGCGGGTGCAACCCGCGTGATGAATCCGTTCTCATCCGGCGCCATCCGCATGGCCCGATTCATGCTTTCACCAAGCATCGAAAACTTTGTCGAAGTCACAGAGTCTCAGGGCGTTGACTGGGAGATTGCCGATGTTGTCGTGCCGGATGCATGCAAACTGGTCGGGCAAAAGCTCAGCGAAACCGGACTGCGGGATTCCGGAATCATGCTCCTTGGGGTCTGTCGTAGTTCGGGGGAAAAATTCTTTCCGCCACCCGGGCACCTGAAGATTGAACCAGGAGACAAACTATTTGCTTTTGGTAATTCGGACGGTGTCGCCAAACTTTCAGAAATGCTGGAAGCTGCGATTCATGCCGGCTAAACACGGCAGATTATTTTGTGAACAGCGCATCCACGAAGCTTGTCGGATCGAACAGTTCCAGATCGTCGACCTGCTCTCCGACCCCAATGTACTTCACTGGAATGCCCATTTCCTGGCGGATCGCAACAACCACACCACCCCGAGCCGTTCCGTCCAGTTTTGCGAGCACCAGACCAGTGCAGCGAACCGCCTGAGAAAAACTCTTCGCCTGTATGAGTCCGTTTTGTCCTGTTGTTGCATCGAGGACAAGCAGGCTCTCGTGCGGAGCTTCGGGAATGACTTTCTGCATCACCCGGCGAATCTTGTCGAGTTCATCCATCAGGTTCTTCTGCGTCTGAAGTCGACCTGCGGTGTCAATGATGACGTAGTCGGCTCCCGTTTCGACGGCTTTCTGACAGCCTTCGTAGGCCACCGCGGCCGGATCGGATCCACTTTCTTTCCGGACAATCTCACACCCCAGCCGTTCGCTCCACATCGTTAACTGCTCAACCGCAGCCGCTCGAAACGTATCTCCGGCAGCAAGAACGACTTTCTGGCCGCTTTTTTGCAACAGGTTGGTAATCTTTGCGATGGAGGTTGTCTTCCCAACTCCATTGACGCCCGCAACAAGAATGGCGGTTGGCCCGGACGCGGCTTTTGCAAGCGGAGAGAGTGGGTCTTTCGGATCCCGGATGACAGCTTCATTTCCCTTCAGCAGGTCCGTTAATTCATCTCGCACAGTTTGCCAGACGGCATCGACATCAACGGTGCGACCACCATGTTCGTTTCGAATTCGTTCAGTAATCCGCGTGGCAGCAGCAAACCCCATATCCGTGCGAATCAAGCGTCCCTCAAACTCTTCCAGTACCTTTTCGTCCAGGATTTCCCCCGCACGAAACAAATCGCGAACATCAGTCCGGAGGATTTGCTTGGTTTTTTCAAGACCACGTTTGAGTCTGTCGAAGAGGCCCATGACGATTGCTGCTTTGTTTCAGTCGAAGAAGAGATATCGTGCAAATTCACCCGCTCCCCGGTCACTATCGGCACGACCGGGGCAGAACCTTACTTTTCGCAAATCACTCGGAAGCGCTCCCAGGCTTCATTCCACGATTCCGTATGTTTTGGCGAATATTCGGTGATGGCTTCCGACCTGCGAACAACGTCTCGTATTTCGCTCAGTGACCCCAGATCTCCCGCCGCACGCGCCTGAACAAGGACGTTGCCAAGTGCTGTGGCTTCCACAGGTCCGGCAAAGACAGGCCGCCCGCAGGCGTCTGCGGTAAATTGGTTCAACAGTTGATTCTGCGTGCCGCCACCGACAATATGAATCACAGAGATCGGAACTCCCGTCAGCTGTTCCATCCATCCCAGGACCATTCGGTACTTCAGCGCGAGGCTTTCCAGGATGCACCGAATGAACTGCCCTTCTGTCTCGGGCACTGGCTGATTTGTTCTTCGGCACTCTGCCGAAATCGCATCCGTCATGTCCGTAGGATCGAGGAATTCAGCGCGGTCCGGATCAATCAGCGAACGAAACGGCGTTGTATCAATGGCCAACTGCGTGAGTGATCCATAATCGAATTGACGCCCGCGTTGTTCGAACGCCAGCTTGCATCGCTGGATCAGCCACAATCCCATGATGTTCTTGAGTAATCTGTAAGTGCCGTCGATTCCACCTTCGTTGGTGACGTTGTAATGCAGCGCTTCTTCCGTCAGGACGGCATTCTGAACTTCCACTCCCATTAGGGACCATGTCCCGCTGGAGATATACGCCCAGTCAGGTCGACCCGTGTTCGCCGTCGGTATGGCCGCAACAGCTGACGCAGTGTCATGCGTGGCTGGCGCAACGACGTTGAGCCGGCCAAGTCCCGTTGAATCAGCGATATCCTTCCGAAGGGTTCCCAATCGCGTACCCGGCGCGACAATCTCAGGAAGCATGGACACAGGCAAATCAAACTTGCGGAGCATGTCCACCGCCCAGGTGCGCGTGGTGGCATTCAGCATCTGCGAAGTTGTTGCATTTGTGAACTCGACAACTCGACTACCAGACATGCACCAGTGAAAGTAGTCGGGAATCATCAGAAATCGTTCCGCCAGTGCCAGAAGCTCCGGATCCCGTTCGCACATGGCAAGCAACTGGTACAGCGAATTGATCTGCATGAACTGCAAACCCGTCTGTCCAAAGATCTCTGCTCTGGGCACACGTTGAAATGCTTTTTGCAACATGCCTTCTGTGCGCGCGTCCCGATAATTCCAGGGCTGACCAAGCATTTCGTCGTTGCGGTTCATCAGGACATAGTCGACACCCCAGGTATCGACCCCCACTGATACAGCCGAATTGCCAACCTGGGCGGCAGCCTCTCGCAAACCGTTCTGAATTTCGGTCCAGAGGCCAACCAGATTCCATCGAAGAGTATTACCCAACCGCACCGGGCCGTTCTGAAACCGATGGATCTGCTGAAGACGAACTGTCGATCCATCGAAGTGACCAGCCATGACTCGGCCACTTTCAGCGCCCAGATCGACGGCCAGGTAAGTCTTGTTCGCCATGGTGCCACGCTTCGAGGTTAAGTTTGACGGTTTTGTTCAGGTTCATGGCGTCTCAGATCAACTCCGAGAGAGCCAATGCGGCATTGCCCAACACGAGAGACTTGCCGGAGCATCAGTTTTCCGATCGATGCAACATGGCAATTCTATTGAGGTTCAGACGATTGAAAGGAATGCAGGCAGGCAATTGTGGGCTCACCTGCATGGGTTCGCAAGGTTTAAGAGCAGCCGTCCGGGAATCGGGATTTCCCTATCAGGACCATAGGTGTCCATCGTTCCAGGCCGCGTTACCGGGCTGGCCCGCCCAAACCGTTGGCAGTTGCCACATTTCCAGGCCTGTCGGGGATCGCGCGATGCCCTTTTCCTGCGATGGCTTCCCGGAATCGAGGACCGCAGCACCAGCCATTCGGGAATGTTTCACTCCCATAGGCCGCCCCCCGACCACGTCTGCTCGACCCGTTTCCCGACGGCTGGCATTAGTTTGAGACACGATTATGACGTCTGCATCGGTCTTTTTGTTTCCACAGGAAATGATGTTGTGAAGCGTCGGAACAACAGTTGCTTGTAACGCCAGCGAAGCGTTTGGCGGGAATCCATCGCTGATACGAATTCAACCACAGGAGATTGAGGAACAATGACCGCAGGCTTTTTGATTGACATGGATGGTGTGATTTATCGAGGTAGCCAGCTCATTCCGGGGGCACAGGAATTCATTCTGCAGTTGCTGGAAAATGACATTCCGTTTCTGTTCCTGACAAACAACAGTCAGCGGACACGACGCGACGTGGCCACCAGGCTCAACCGAATGGGGATCCCGATTCGTGAACAACACGTCTTCACCTGTGCGATGGCAACGGCAAGATTCCTGGCGCGACAAAAAGCAAACGGAACCGCCTTCGTGATTGGAGAGGGAGGGCTACTGAACGCTCTGCACCGAAACGGATATTCGATTGTTGATTCCAATCCGGACTATGTCGTGGTGGGAGAAGGTCGAACGCTTTCTTCTGAAATGGTTGAGCATGCTGTTCAGCTTGTCCTTGGTGGAGCCAAGCTGATCGCAACGAATCTGGATCCCAATTGCCCCACGCAGAACGGAACGCGACCGGGGTGCGGTGCAATTGTCGCACTGCTTGAAAAAGCCACGGGAGTCACGGCATTCAGTGTTGGAAAACCGAGTCCGGTAATGATGCGGGCTGCAAGAAAGGAACTGGGGCTGGATGCTTCGGACACGGTCATGATTGGCGACACCATGGACACCGACATCCTTGGTGGTGTGCAGCTGGGATATCGAACGGTGCTTGTTCTCTCCGGAACGACAAGCCAAAGTGACCTCGCTAACTTTGCCTACCGTCCCGATATTGTTGTGCCATCTGTTGCTGAACTATTAATGCCGCCGGAACTGCTGCTTCAGATGCTGTTTGATGAAAACGAAGGTGCGGGCAAGCCCCTGGCGGGATCCATGGTGGCCAATGCAGTGGTGTAACACTCGAAACTGAACTCACCGGACCATTACGGAACGGGTTAACCAACGCTCGATGAGGAAAGGATTTCCTGAATCACTTTCCCATCGTTCGTTGGCCCGATGAGTCGATTGTTGAGTCCCTGATATGGGTAGCTGAATCGGAACGGATCAATTCCCAGCTGATTCAGAATGGTGGCCTGCAGATCACGAATGCCGACCGGGTTCTCTGTGATGTAGTAGCCAATATCGTCGGTTGCCCCGAACGCTGTCCCTGGCTTAATTCCTCCGCCAGCCATCCACATTGTGAAGGCGTAGGGATGATGATCGCGGCCGATAAATCCTTTCTGCAGCGTGTCTCGGACATTGTTCTGCATCATCGGTGTCCGGCCGAATTCTCCACCCCAGACGACGAGCGTTGATTCCAGCAGTCCCCGTTGCTTCAGATCCGTGAGCAGACCAGCCATAGCGCGATCAATTTGCCGAGCTTTGATCGGAAGTGTTTCATCGATCGATTCTCCGGGAGAACTGCCGTGATGATCCCAGCCCCAATCATACAACTGCACGAATCGTACACCCTGCTCCACGAGCCTGCGCGCAAGAAGGCAGTTGTTAGCAAATGTAGGGTCATCGCCCTTGTAAAGTACCCGGGGGTCGTCAGCGGATTCGGCGGGAGAAGAATGGCCCGGAATCGCACCATAAAGTTCCAGAATATGTTTCGGCTCGCGACTAATGTCCATGACCTCAGGCACCGATGCCTGCATGCGATAGGCGAGTTCGTATTGCGAAATGCGGGTCTGTGTTTCACTGTCACGAATTTGTGCAAACTGCATTTCGTTAAGATCCCGAATTGCATCCAGAGACTTTCTGCGAAGCGCGCGATTCATTCCCGCCGGGTCCGACAAATACAGTACCGGGTCGCCGGTCGTACGGCACTGGACGCCCTGATAGACGGTTGGAAGGAATCCCGATCCCCAAAGTGATTTACCAGCGCTGGGCGTTTTTCCACCTGAAGCCAGCACGACAAATCCGGGAAGATCCTGACTCTCGCTGCCCAGACCATACGTGACCCAGCTCCCCATCGCTGGATTGCCCAGTCTTGGCTGTCCGGTGTGCAGCAGCAACTGGGCGGGTGCGTGATTGAATTGATCGGTGTTGAGGCTGCGAATGATGCAGGTTTCATCTGCGACTGCCGCAAACTTCGGCAGCAGCTCACTCACCCATTGACCGGCCTGCCCATGCTGGTCAAACCGGAATTGACCGGCAAGCATCCTGGGCACGCCCTTGATGAATGCGAATCGCTTACCTTCAAGGTACTCCTGAGGACATTCCTTGTTATGAAATTTCTGCAGGGCTGGTTTATGGTCAAACAGCTCAAGCTGTGATGGTGACCCCGCCATATGAAGGTAGATGACCGATCGGGCTTTCGGCTCGATCATCGGCTGTTTGGGCGACTCGGGAGCTCCACTGTTCGATATTCCCGATTCGGAATTCAGTCTGTCCTCCGCATACGTCGCTCCCAGCATGGACCTCAGTGCCATGGAGCCAAGTCCCAGACCTGAAGCCTGAAGGAAATGACGACGGGTTTGGAAAAGTAGCTGTTGCTGCCAGAATGGATGCATTGCGTTTGCTCTACCGGATGGCAAAGATGCCAGGACAATTTCAAGGTCTCTTCAATGTCTCATGATACGTCTTTCCAGCGGCGATCATAAGTCTATTCGGTGTTTAATGACCAGTCACTGTATTTACCACCAACACCTTGTTGACCCTGTTGACACGGATACCTTGTTGACACCGATACCCTGGACAACCAGAGCAAACGGCTGGGCATTATGGCGAACAGCGATGTCTGAATGGATGCCCTGTTCGCGAAGAAACAGATTCATCCCGGGCGAAGTCATTCTGCTTCCTGAGCAGAGTGATTCGACCGCCGAATTCACGCAGCAAACACAGAAAGAAATCGCAGATGACTCGACTGGTGCTTTGGGGAACCCTGATGGGTACCGTTATCGCAGTGATCGCCTTCGGTGTTTATTGGTGGTGGTTTCAGGCGGAGAGCGTTCGGTCTGAAGACATTGTCTACGGTCAGCGTGACTCCAAAGATCTCGTCCTGAATGTCTTTCAGCCACCGGAGCCCAATGGTGCGGGTGTCATACTCATGGTGAGCGGCGGCTGGAAATCAGGCCCAGATTCTGTTCGCCCCTTCATGTTCGCCCCGTTTGTTCGGCGAGGGTATACGGTGTTTGCCGTACAACATCTCTCACAGCCCGAATGTCTGATTGGAGATATTGTGGCGGATGTCCAGCGATCCGTTCGATTTATCCGTCATCATGCTGCCGACTACCACGTTAACCCAGACCGACTGGGCGTTATTGGTGGTAGTTCCGGCGGACATCTTTCACTCATGATTGGAACATGTGGAGATGCCGGAAATTCAGAGGCCGCCGATCCTGTCGAACGAGAGTCCAGCCAGGTGCAGTGCGTTGCATGCTTTTATCCGCCGACAGACCTGCTGAATCTGAAGGGCTCAACAGAAGACACGGGCGACGGAGGACCACCACGGAGTTTTAAGCGGGGGTTCGGGCCGCTGGCACAGGAGATGAGTTCCTGGAAGAAGCTGGGACGGGAACTGTCACCGATCTATCACATTACGCCGATGATGCCACCAACGATGATCGTCCACGGCGACGCCGACACGCTCGTTCCGATTGATCAGTCCGAGCGATTTGTCAAAGAAGCTAGTCAACACAATTGCAACGTTCGCTTCGAAATTCGCCCCGGCAAAGGCCATGGATGGCCAACGATGGTACTGGACATCATCGCCTTTGCCGACTGGTTCGATGCTCACCTGATGTCAGAAAAGTAATTTTGACGAACGCAGCAAGCACATACCATCGGATAGAGCCGCGCCTCGCAGCAGAAAGATGTCGGGCAACTAAGGAAGTTCGCTGATTCGAATAACTCGGAAATTCAAATCCGTTGTGGGGTCGTGCCCCTGCAGGCTGATATGGCCGGCAGCCAGCCTCCGACCTTTTCGCGGGTTATCGTCGTCATCGCGAGTGTCCTGCCAGTCAACAACCTGATAACCATTGACCCAGGTTGCGATTCGATCTCCCTGAGCGATCAGGGTTTCTGTGAACCACTCATGATCGTCAGCCACAACATAACGTGCGGCCACCCGACGGAAAATCGCCCCGGACCCGGAGTCTGCGGGTTTTGTGCGGTCACCATCGATACAGGCATTCTGAATCTGCATTTCGTATCCATGCGATGGTGCTTCCTCTGTCCCCTTCATCGCGCGAAAGAAAACACCACTGTTTAATCCATCACCATTGGTCCGTGCTTCGACGTGCAGCAGAAAGTTGTCAAACGCATCGGTGGTTTCCAGGAAACCCGGCCCATCCGTCACATGAATCGATCCATCGACAATTTCGAACTTGCTTTTTGATCCTGGAACAACGTTCCAGCCCGATGTCGACTGACCATCGAACAGGTCACGAGATTGGACGGGCTTCAGAAAGACATTTCGAAATGCGATTCGCCCTTCATTCATTTGCAGCCCAATGGTTCCACCCAGCCGAACAGCATCGGATTCATCAACAAAATCAACGATGGCTTTCTCATCCAGCCACACTTGGATCCGAGCACCTTCGCAATGAACCCGAAACGTATGCCAGGCACCTTCGACAGCAGGAACGTCTGCCACCGCGAGTCTGCCAACCAGACTTCCTGTCTTGTGCGAGGCATGGGTGTCGCAAATGTTCAATTCGTAGGTGTCGCGAGAGGGGTCCGTCACCGAATCGGCACAGCGAAGGAATATACCGCTGTTCCCGCCCGCCGCCAGATGAAAGTCACAACGCAGCTCAAAGTCAGAAAACCGAAACGGAGTCATCAGCAGGCTCTTGTCGCCACTGTCCGCCACGATCGCGGAATCTTCCACATGCCAGTTGGATTCGTTCGGAACGTCCCAGCCAAACAGCGTGCTGCCATCGAACAGGCTGATCCATCCCTCCCGGATCTCGTCACTCGTCAGTGGCGGTTCGATAAATTTGAAACTGTCTGACGCTTCATCCATCGATGCAGGCGCAGCTGACTCTGCGTCAATTGTGAACTCTGCATTCTCGGAACCGCCAGTAGACTCCTCATTTGCGCAGCCGACAAACAAAATCGAAGCGATAACGGCGAGTGATGCGGCCGTAGAAATGCGAGGAAACACCGGATTGGCAGTGAGAAGAGACAACGGACGCATGGAAGCACTCCGAGCAAAAAGAAGGGCTATTCGGAATCGGCAGGGACGGAACTGCATTCCAGTTCACGGTTGATCACATCAATCATTTCCCGCAGTCGACCGACCGCTTTGCGATCGAAGTTTAACGCCAGTCGAGGCAGATCAACGAGATGCTCATCATCAAATTCATGCGGATGAGCGTTTGTCTTTTCAATTTGACCGGATTGGCAAACATCCGCAAATTCATCATTCAGACGAACGACAAACTCATCGGTCGGCTCAAAGTGCAGTCGAAGCACCAACTGATCACGGACAAATCGCATGCTGTTGTAGACATTGTAGAAACCAATCACCTCATCAACAGCTTCTTCAACATCGTCCGTCACTTTGAAAAGCGAAAGATCGCTCGGTGAAATCATACCTTTGTCCAGAAGTTCTGCGCGAACATAGTTCAGCCAGCCGGACCAATACGTTCCCCCCGGTTCATCCAGCAGGACAATCGGCATCAGATCGCGTTTGCCCGTTTGCACCAGCGTCAGAGTTTCGAACGCTTCATCCTGCGTCCCGAAACCTCCCGGACATCCCACAACGGCGTGTACCTCTTTCACAAACATGAGTTTTCGAGTGAAGAAGTACTTCAGATTCACCAGCTTGGGATCACCCGCGATAACCGGGTTTGCCTCCTGTTCGAACGGAAGCATGATGTTCAGACCCATGGCCATTTCACGACCACAGCCATGGTGAGCGGCTTCCATGATGCCACCGCCGGCCCCCGTGACCACCATCCATCCTTCGCTCGCCATACGTCTCCCGAAATCCTCCGCCTGCTTCCAGTTTCTGTCGTCCGGTCGCGTCCTGGCAGAACCAAAAACCGAGACTTTGCGATTTTTGCGATAGGGGGTAAAGACCTTAAACGCATATCGCAGTTCACGAAGTGCGCGGCTGAGAATTTTCAGGTCGCCCCGGGTTGCTCCATCGGCCTGCAACTTGTCTGCCGTCGTTTTGATTTCTTCGATGAGTTCTGAGTGCTGACGGGGTTCGTTCAGATGCTCAATCACGCTTGCTTCGGAAACATCAGAATGCCTGATGTGAGGTCGCCTCTTCATGCCGGTGGAATCCTTTCGTTTGGTCCGTTCGTGATGACTGGTGATGCCTGTCCTGAAGAAATGACGTCCAATTCTGTTGTGGCCCCGGAATACCAGCCGGTCTCCCACTGCCTTCGCCAGGACATGCAAAGCTGGTCATAAAGACAGCCGCAGGTTGATTCGTGCTCCCCTGCGCAACAACACATACGCCCGAAAACCATGGTCTGTTTCATACAACCTGTGTGCACCCTAACTGTCCGCCGAAAAACCAGGACAGGCACGCAGGACGACTGGAAACCGTCGTGTTTTATGGTCTCCTGCTCAAGCCAGTCCCGTTTTCTCAACAAGCTGCTAAGCGAAAGCACTGCATGGCCGATGGCTGCTACTAAGACAACAAGGCCTGCATGGCTTCTTCGCGTGTGTCGTAGATGGCCCAGATGGTGTCGAGAGCGGTAATGCGAAGAAGCTCCAGAGCCATCTGGCTGGCACCACACAGCACCAACTCGCCGCCTTTTTTCTTCACGAATTTGTGGCATCGAAGCAGCAACGCAAGAAACACCGAACCAAAGTATCCCACACTGCTCAGGTCGACAATCACCATGGGGGCTTCCTGCGTCGCAAGTGGCTCCATGACGAGATCAGCAGCCTGCTCAACCAGGTCCCAGTTCAGCGATTCCACACTGGAAGCTGGTTTCACCACAACGGTATTGCCATGCCATTCAATCTGAAAACTGTCTAACACTTCCGACACTGTTGTCCCCTTCGCACGAATAGGCCCCGACGGTTACTGTGCACCAACTTGTTCACGTCCGACCCGCCGGGTTGTAGCAAATGCAATTCGGCCTGTCCTGCCCGAAACTGTGTATCAGCTGATTGCCGGATTCTTCTTTTCCGAGCCTGACAGCCTGTTAAAGAACGGAACTGGCTTGAGCAGGAGACCGTAAAACACGATGGTTTCCAGTCGTCCCGCGTGCCGGTCCCGGTTTTTCAACGGACAGATAAACTGCCGGCATTCCGGAAGTCGGGGCACTTCTCACGAATTCCAACACAGCCTACACCGTGACCTGGGGTTCTGCGATAACCCGCAGGGACCGACATTTGCAACTTTTTCATTGGGAGATCCGGAAATGAAAAACATGATCCTGACAGCATCTATTCTGACTCTGTTCTGCATGCACACGGCAGCCATCGGTCAGGAAGCTTCAGCATTTCCGACGCCAGCTCAGCAACACAACTGGCTCCAGAAGTTCACAGGGGAATGGGCCACCGAATCCAAAGCCACCATGATTCCGGGCCAGCCGGCGATGGAGTGTCACTGGAAGATGTCGTCACGATCGCTCGGCGGATTCTGGATTCTCAATGAGATGACGGGCGAGATGTCAGGTGCCCCGATGACCTGCATTCAGACGATCGGCTACGACGAAAACAAAAAGAAATATGTCGGCACGTGGATCGATTCGATGACCGCTTTCATGTGGAAATACGAGGGAACTGTTGATCCATCGAACACAACCCTGACCCTGAATGCCGAAGGTCCAAATTTTATGGAAGCCGGCAAGTTGACCCAGTTTCAGGACGTGTATGAATTCACGTCAGCCGACGAAATTCTGATGTCGTCACGGATGCTGGGACCAGACGGCAAATGGATCACATTCATGTCGGGTTCGGCCAAACGAATCAAATAGCAACGATCCAGCCTGGATTCCCTGCGCAGCATCAGAAAACTCCGCCACCAGCATTCGTCATCACTGTTGCTTGCTGACCAGGATCTCGAAACGACCGCCAATGATCCCATCAGGCGCATCCACTTTGTGACCTCGTTCCAGGTCGGACAATTCTGTTCAGCGTCACGTGGCAGCGACGGGAGTCCGCCCATTCACGGTGCGCCAGACTCTACTGGTAAGATATCCTGTGCCGTTCGGTTCAGGCAGTTGGATACAAACTCCCTGATCTGCTTCCGGTACTCGGCCTTGCCAATCAGGCAGCAATCTCGTGGTTCGCCCCATCTACCAAATGAATCGTCGCAGATTCCCCGGCCCTTTCGTACAGCTCCTGACTCATTCTGCACGGCACCCTGGTATCTTCTTTGCCGTGGATTAGGCAAACAGGGCACCTTATGGATTCCATCTTGCTGAGCGAATCAAGTTGCAGCCGGGCACGGCGTCTCAAAGTCATACCAGAAGCGGCAATCTTCAACCGGCTCGATGGCAGCCAGCTTCTCCAGAACCGTTGCCTTCGTCGACAGCACTTCGTTCAGAATTGCGTATTGTTGTGATGTGATTTCCGGCCATTCTCGCATGGCTTTGTTGAACTCACCGTTTCGAACGGACATCTGGGCAAGAATCTCCCGGGCCCGATCTCCCATCTCGAATACGGTGTCGTCGGTGGAGCGGAGATCCGAATACCATGCGGGTTCACCCCTCAATCGAACTTCACGGAACGCCGCATTCCGCCTGTCGCGGGCCGCCTGGAGTTCGTCTGCGAATCTGATCTCGCCATGTCGATGACGGTACAGCAGCACACCCGAAATAGTCACAATCGCGACTAGGAGACTCAGACCTGTCGTGATTCGTCGGCAACGAACTGCGGAGCCCGTATTCTGCGGTGGCACCATTGGTGTGATCCTGCTGATATCATTTTCCATGACCAATCGCAGGGAACGCACACTCAAAGGAACTGCGCCCACTTTCTTTGAGGAATTCCAAAAAAATATCGCATCACATGCATCTTGACACTGTCATATAACAGTGTTATAATCGCCGCATGGAACGAAGATTTCAGATCTCCGAGCTTCGAACACTGATCGCCAGGGCGTTGCAGTTCATTGACTACACACCTGCCGAATCGGCCCGAGTTCGCGCGGTTCCGGATACTCGAACGATCCGCTACTACACCACACTCGGGCTGATCAGTCCGCCGTCAGAGCTGCGGGGGCGGACAGCATTCTACGAGGAAATGCACGTCCTGCAGGTTGTGGCCATCAAGCGACTTCAGGCTCAGAATCTGACACTGTCAGATATCCAGAATCAACTCGCCGGGCTGCCTGCTTCGAAGCTGAATACCATTGCCGGGCTGCCTGCAGATTTCTGGGAAGCAGCCGATCGGTATCTGGCGGAAGTGACTGAGCGAGCGGCGAACGCTGACGATTTCTGGCTTGTCCCTGCAGCGATGCCCGAGTCCTCAGGCGGGCATTCTGGTCGCTCGCCTGATTTCGAACTTCAGTCTGCCAGCCAGTCGAAAGATCGCAAAGCGGCACGAGTCACCGACTCAAATTCGGTGGTCCAGGTGGGATCTTTGATTCGTGTTCCACTGGCGAACGGAGTTGTTATTTCTGTTGAACTGCCTTTAACGGCAGGATCGCTGTCGTTCGACGGTGAGGCGTTACAGCTGGCAATTCAACCTTTGGTGAAGGAACTTCAGCGACAGAAGCTGATGGAGACCTGATCCCCAACGAATTCCCCGGGAGTCTGACCGATGATGATTGCCCTGAAGCGACTTGCCGCAATTGATGGTGAGTTGAACCCGCGTGGGTTTGGAGCCGTGACTTCTTCCGACGGGAACCTGCCGCTTCACCAGTTGCATTACCATTCGCAACTGACGGGGCTCTCCGTGCGCACGACCATTGTGCAGACGTACTATAACCCCTTCGATGAAGCCATCGAGGCGAATTACGTCTTTCCGATTGAAGGTCGCCAGGCCGTGATCGGCTGTGAAATGCGCGTAGCCGGGCGCATTGTCCGAGCACGCCTGAAAGAACGCGGACAGGCTCGCGCTGATTATCAACGCGCCATTAGGAATGGTCATCGAGCGGCATTGGTGGAGAAGAATCGGCCAGAGACATTTTCCATGAAGGTCGGCAACATCCCGCCTGGCGAGCCGGTTCAAATCGTCATCGAAACGGTTGGATTGCTGGACGTGGAACATGGTGAATGGACACTGCGACTTCCGCTGGTTGTGGCTCCGCGGTACACGTCCGGTCTGCCCCTCCCCTTCGGTCAGTCGGGAAACGGAGTTCATGCGGACACTGATCAGGTGCCCGATGCTTCGGTCGTCTCACCTCCGACGTGGCTGCCGGGGTTTGCGAGCCCCGTGAGTCTGCGTCTGACAGTTGATCTGGATATGGGAACTCTCGCCTCACCAGCCAATTGGAAAGAATGGCTGCAAAGCAGTCTGCACTCAGTTGTTTTGACAGATTCGACCCATGATCGATCCTTGCCTGCCTCAACGCTTCGGGCTGCTGGGGCAGCGGAGACCACAGAACACGGAGAGTTCCGGAACTGCCGGTGTCGTGTTCAGCTGCAGCCGGGCGAACGAATCAATCGAGATTTCATCCTGCGAGGACGGATTGATGGTTCGCAGATTCGCACTTCACTGGCAGCCGAACGGATTGATGTGCCAACGCGTCAGAAATCAGGTGCCCCGACAGCCGTATCTGAAAGTGCTTTTGCAGTGACCATCGTGCCTCCGAATCTCCGGCATCAGGCACCCAGGGACATCGTGTTTCTTCTGGATCGAAGCGGCAGTATGGGCGGATGGAAAATGCATGCCGCTCGGGAAGGCATCCAGCGACTGATTGAAGGGCTGAATTGCGATGACCGATTTAAGCTGGCGGCTTTTGATCATGTCATCGATGACTTTGGAGTTCATCGGAATGGCACTGGGATCTCTGGCACCGGGATTTCTGGCAACTGGATCAACGCGACGGACACACACCGCATTGAGGCGTGTCGCTGGCTGAAGGCAGTGGATTCGCAAGGCGGTACAGAACTGGGAGCCGCTCTGATGCATGCCCTGGATGCGTTCCGCAATGCCGATGCCAACTATGCCGATGATAATAGTGGTCGCAGCCATTCCATCGTTCTGGTGACAGACGGACAGGTGACCGGTGAAGATACGCTGCTTCGTGTTTTGGGAACGATTCCGGAGCACTGTCGGCCTCGTCTGTTTTGTCTGGGAATCGATGAGGCGGTCAACGCGGGTGTTCTGCAGCGACTGGCCGAGTTCACCGGAGGTGTGTTCAGTCTGGCGGAATCGACGTCGCGAATGGCTCAGATTCTCGATGACTTTGCAAACGATATCGGCACTCCAGCGCTGACCGACGTTCAGATCGAACGGCCCGACGGTGGCGAAGCCTGGCTCGCCACGGACCAGTCTCGAACGCTGTATCCTGGTCGTTCGCTGACTGTGTTTGGCCGAACGCCGATTTCAGGCGTTGATCCATCCAATGCCTCCGCTTCCGGAATAGACAGGTTATCTCTGAATGTTACGGGCAGGCTTCCGGACGGAGCCATGTGGACTCAAAGCCTAACCACGGTCGTCCGTGATTCGACGCGATCCGTTCTTCTGCCGCTTTGGGGGCGAGAGAACATCCAGCAACTGGAAGATCGACTTGCCTCCCTCGGGCGCAGAGATCAGGAGCTGGCCGATCAGATCGTGAAACGCTCGCTCGAATGCAGCGTCCTGTCCCGTCTGACGGCATTCGTCGCAGTGGATGAAACGGAACGTGTTGCCGACGGAACGATGCCTCACTCAATTATTCAGCCAGTGGACTTTCCGGAAGGCTGGGCAGCTCCGCCATCGATCACCGCAGCTCAGTTGATTTCGAGATCACGTTCATCAGAGTCCCGAGGTACGCATGAGGATTCCATGAATTCTCGTCCCGTTCGATACCGCAAGGCTCGTTCCGCGGATCCTGGGGCAAGCTTTGAAAGTGTTTGTGTTCAGCGGGGCATCGTTTCCGCCGATCAGATGCTGGAAGCCGTTGAAATGGCAGGGCATCTTGGAATTTCTCCGTCGCAGAGCCTGTATCGTCTTGGCTATGCAGGTGACCAGGATCTGATGAATGTGCTGGCCGAGATCAGTGGCACAGACATCGTCGATCTTGAAGGGGCTCAGATTGCGAACGAGGTGATTTCGCGATTGCCCGAATCTCTGGCTCGCGAAAACAGAATGATTCCGACAGATGCTTCTGCGAGTCTGGTGACCGTCGCAGTTGCAGATCCAACAGATTTAGATCTCCAGGACAAGATTCGTTTTGTTCTGGGTTGTGATGTCAGGTTCGTTGCCGCAACAGGCGCCGATATTGAAGCGGCTGTGGCCAGACACTACGGAACGGCTGAAACCGAGTCCGTAGATTCGATGATCTGTGAGTTCACAGAAACGCAGATCGATTTCAGCACTGGCTCGGTATTCGATCCTGAGGGCGGCGATGCCGGGCCGTTCGAAGAGACCGAGGACCTTCTGGCTGGTGAGGAAATCTGCATGGAGCAGGCTCCTGTTCCCTTTGCCGCTTCAGCCGCTTTTCCCCCACAGCCATCGCGAGCAACTCCGTTGGCGCGGCGTGCTCGGCGACAGCCGGAGCCTTCCAATATTGGTTCAGCTCCGATCGTGAGGCTGGTCGAACTTCTGTTGAATGAAGCCGTGAAGAAGAAGGCGTCCCACGTCATGATTTCAGGGAACCCGTCGATCGTCCAGGTGTTCTATGTGATCGGCGGGAAACTGGTTCTGCGGGACGCACCGCCAGCACGACTTCTGAGCGCTCTGATCTCGCGATTCATGATTCTCGCCGGAATGGACATTTCGATTAAACACGAACGACAAAGCGGCACAATCCGGTTTGCAGGTCCGAATGGTGAAATTGAACTTTCGACTCACGTGATCTACCCCGACGTTCTGATTGAAATCAATTCGCCCGCCAGTCAGTCAGAAATGCCGGACTGCGTGCGCGAATGGTGGACGCGTCACGCAAACAGCCGACGTGGACGAATTGTCCTTCGAGCTCAGTCAACTGCTGTTCCGAGCGATTCAGACGTGCCCAGCGACGCGGGGACAACCAGCTTCGAACTCAAACGCGCAATCAGCACCGCGTCTGCATCGCCCCCGGCGTGCGATGAACCGGCAGTTTCTCGGAGACCCCACTTTCGACAACACCGGTAGCCGAGATACCCAAACAGCCCAAACAACAGCACAAACGCCAGCCACACGTTACGTTGCGAGATTCGATTCCGAGACGAATGTCGTCGAAAAAGAAACCACGACAGCACTGTCAGTATTGCGGCAACACCAGCGGCAGCCGGAGAAGTTTGATAGGGTGCCGAGATTACTCCATTTGGCCGAATCACTGCCGCGCCGACAAGCAACACGGGAGCAGGAATTGCAAGTCCAACGGCCAAACAGCGTTCGTTCAATGACAATCCCACCCCGTGATTCACCCAACGAAGATCGTACAGTGGCTTATCGGATTCGAACGCATAGTCATCGTTCAATTTCCAGACTCTGGTTGTGACGTTTGATATGTCAGCAATCTGTTCATAGGTCGATGCCTGCAGATATCGCCGAGGTGACTTTCCCTCTTCCGTAAAGTCATAGAGCTGTACAAACGCCGCTGGCTCCACGTATTGCATCGACATGGAATACAGCAATTGGCCATTCGCTGCATGGAAGAATAATTTCTCCCGAGTTCGGATCACGATCAGATTCTTCTCTGGCGCAAACTCACTTGATAAAGTCGCACCCGTTGCATGATCTGTGACTTTCGCATTTGTCAGCGAAATGATTTCACGCGGAGATTTAAAGAGTGAAACGACGTCGGCGGTTTCGACATCCACGCGATATACATACTCCTGGTCGGCAATGAACAGAAACGGATCCATCGAATATTCGTCGTGCCTGTAGACTTCTCCGTCATTGGCGAAGTGACTCCATCCCCACTTGTGAAAAAAACGATCCGGGGGAATCTGGAATCGATGCTCCAAAGAAGGAATAGCACTCTGCTTGCCATTTGTGCCAATACAGAACGCCCGCCGACCGTCGGTGAGATTGTAACATTCCAGCCAGCACCGATCGTCAAAGCCCGGCTCTCGAACCGCGTACCAGGACATGTGACCTGATTGATCATCGACAATTCTTATAGTGCGCGAAGCCGGCATCATCCCAGCAGCTTCTGAGGATCCCTGAATCTGTATTGTGACATGACGTCCAGGAACTGGAGGGGCATCAGCCCCGGAGACACTCTTTTCCTCGGGCAACCTGTTTCCATTCAGATCAAATCGTTCGTTGAATGGCAGATTTCCATTGCGTCCCGCGCGACTAATGAAGAAGTCTTCGCCATCTTCACTGAGACTGTAGTACATGTTGCGAAATTCATAGTCTCGCCGAAAAAACGTAACGAATGTCGTCGTCAGTATGTCGTTCATGGCAATCCAGAGCAGGATCGACCCGCCTGTGATTCCCGCCGCAATCGACAGCGAAGTCAACAGAGATTCTTGCTTCAGATTTCGAGAGTTCATCATGAAAACACCGCTGGCTTTAACGTTTTCCGGGAGGAGGCTCGAACATTCACGCGTTCAACTCACAGCAGAAAAGCTCGATCAATTGGGATGGTTTCTCGGCGACGGAGCGGGTGGACAAGGACTTCAATTGAGAACTCCGGGAACTAAAAATCCTTTACCGCGAATGTTTGATAAAGGGCTTGCAGCTGCATCCCGGTAACAACACACACCACTGGAAATCCGGTCAGCCACCAGGCTGGAAGGAACTGCATTGCAAAGCATAAGCCGCCGATTGCGACGCACGGCAATAACCGCGTCCCATGCCACCGATTCGGCAACAGTCCAGACTGAAACGCGGCCAGATATAGCATTGGGATGCTGAACCACGTCCGCAAAACAGGAGAAACCATCCACCAAGCAAACGGGCTGGGATGAGTGCCGGGGGTCGCCGCCCAGGCAATGTAAAGTGCCAGAGGAATAAATGAACAGACTGCCCACAACGTCAGTCCAGCAATCAATTTTGAGGTAAGAACTGATCCGCGTCGGATGGGGCGATGCATCAGGAAATACCAGGTACCGCCAACCTGCTCCCAGGCAGACTGCACAAGCCCCAGAGCAATCGCAAGCAGACCGCTGCACAGAAGAAAATTGGCCGACAGAACATCCAGAGACATCTGGACACTCCAGAATCTGGCGTTGACGATGAAAGGTTGCGGAGGTACGTCATATTCAGACGTCGTTAATGTTTCCCACCAGGTAAAACCCATGCAGGCCAAAAGAGTCAACGCTCCCAGAAACCAGCATTGCCGCAGTTCTTTGTAAATCAAGCTTTTATGCATAGACAGGCTCCAGCGAAAATGGAGGCAGACTACGTCGTGAACCACGAGTGAACTCAATGAACGCATCTTCCAGGTTCAGTTCCTGAACATCGACATTGTTTATGCTCAATGAAAACAAAGCCTGTTCCAGCTCTCCACTGAAACCGACAACGATCAATTCAAGTTGCCCACGAGTCACACGCGCATTGATGACACCCGGTAAACCTGAGCAGTCTGGCGTATCACCGCTGAACGAGGCCATGACGCGCTGGACATTGCTGCGGAAATGATCCGTCGGGCAATCGACGACCAGCCGTCCTTTGACCATGATTCCAACTCGATCGGCAATACGATCAATGTCCATGAGAATGTGAGAACTCAGCACAATCGTACGGCCGCTTTCATGGATCACCTCAATCATTGATTCCAGAAAATCACGACGCACAACAGTGTCAAGCCCGAGTGTCGGGTCATCAAGAATCAGCAATTCAGGCTCCGGAGCCAAAGCAATGGCCAGTGACACCTGTGCCCGCTGACCATTCGACAGTTGACTCAGTTTTCTTCGCTGTGGCACTTCGAAGTGATCCAGAATCATCTCGACCAGTGAGCGATTCCACCGAGTCTGAAAGCTGCGAGCAAACGCCACACACTCACGAACTGTCATCCAGCCATAGAGCGGGTGGTTTTCTGCAATATAACCCACCTTTTCCCGGTGCTGCGGCTTCATGCCAGCCACGTTTTCACCAAGCAGCCACGCATTACCAGAGTCCGGCTGCACCATCCCTGTGAGCATCCTGATCGTCGTCGATTTACCGGCACCATTGCGGCCGAGCAACCCGTAAACAGTGCCTCGCGGAATTGCCAGATTCAGATTGTCGACCACTCGTTGACCGTCGTAAGATCGCGTCAAATGGTCGGTGAAAACTGCATAGTCGGAAGGCGACATCACCTACCCTTTCCATTGAAATTTTTTCATCTGTTCCTCAAATGCCCTGCGCACTTCATCCTGAGTCAAACCCAGATGCACCGCGCCGGAAAGAAATATGTTCAGCTGCTCTATCAGCTTTTCGCGCCGCGCTTTTCTTGTGAGATCACTGCGAGTTTCGGCAACAAACACGCCAAGCCCCGGCCGCGTATTCAGGACGCCTTCTCGTTCAAGCTCAGTGTAAACACGCGCGACGGTATTGGGATTGACGACAATCTGTCGCGACAATTCCCGAACCGAAGGTAACCTGTCGTTTGGCTCCAATTTCCCCAGCGCGATGGCCAGCCGAATCTGATCGCATACCTGGCGATAGATCGGGACTCGACTGGAAACATCAACCTGCACGTCCACAACACTGTCCTCTCTGACTGAACATCAACTGTATTAGTAATACCAGTACAGTAACTACACAAGAGAAAATGCCAAATTTCCCTTCGCATCTGAAAAACTGCGAGGGGGAACCAACGGGGAAACCCAAAGGGGGCAGGTCTCTTTGTTTGCGTTGCGTCTGGCATCCTGCCAGCACCTGCCGACGGTCATGAGATACGTCGGACGCAATCCTGTGCGAGCCAACCTCATTGACCTGGCCGAAGAATGGCAATGGGGTTCCGCTCATGCTCGCCGAGGACCTGCAGACGAACGCCGATGGCTGGCGATTCCCGAAGATCCCCCGTTGCCGCGAATCTGGCGTTCATGGGTGAACAAGGTCAAGACAGAGGCAGAGTTGAACGCACTTCGCATCAGTGTGAACCGCGGCCTGCCGTTTGGCGATGGTCAATGGACAAAAAGCAGTGCTGTTCGCCTTGGTCTCGAAACCACATCTCGGCCAAGGGCACGGCCAATCAAAAAGGCCCGACCCCTTTTCTGCTTCCCGCTTCACTACCAAAGAAAACCACTTCAGACAGCTGAAATGTAACCAAAACCGTTATCTTCCCTATTCAGTTTCCTGAATCCACTGCTGCACATTCCTGTGAAACTTTTGTCGGGTTAGACGCAGCTGAAGTGACACAGCTGGCATCAGGAACAACAAAGCCCACGCCCACGGAGTCCACTGGCACGCTTTCTGAGTCGCTTCGTTCGTAAGAAACTGCAAAGCGGCGAAGACGACGATCATCAATACACCGACGACGCCCACCCACATCTGGCAGGCCGCGTACGCCTGAAGACGGTGTCTTGCCAACCACATTCTCCACCCGACGGCACTGCCCAGAACACAGCAGCCAAAAACAATTCCGGATGTCAGTCTCGCGTCATGCCAAAAGGCGATGACGGCGAGGGGCAGCATCCACCCCAAAGACCCGACGCACGTTCCAATCCATGCTCCACCGTTCCAGCGGAACGCTTCATACACTACCGAGCCATCGTCCTGAACAATTCGCGACTGTGCGATTGCGGCATCCATCGTCTGCCGAACCGACTCCCGCATTGGTTCACCATTCGCCTTAGCCAATTCCCCCAGTTGCTTGTACCTGCGAATACCCCCAATCATCCACGGAATGTTGAAGACATGGAAACCCAGCAGCAATCCGCACAGCAGGCAGACATAAGTGGTATTGTTGGGGATGAAGCCATTCAGGCGAGCGTACAACAGAACGGCAAACAGAATTGCAGCTATGGCAAACGCAATAACAAACCGTTGAATCTGTTGAACAAGAAACTTCTGCTGACTGACATATTCACAGTTCTTCCAACTCATCCAACTCCCAAGTACGCCACCCGTTAGTCCCGTTAGCAAACCAAACAAGGCACCTCCGATAGCCGTCGAGGCAGTGGATGCAAACAGACCGCTTGATTTTCCGGTGACCGCCGTCGTCGCAGCCGTGGTTGCCGTCGCTCCAGCCGCATAAGTCGCTGACGGCAGACCGGCCATAACGATCGCCGCAAACGCGGCCTTCGGAGCCGTTTCGCTGAGAGTTCTGCAAACAGTATCCAGCGCTTCCTGGCGAATCATTTCCCGCCCCCGCTTCAGTCGCTGCCGAATTGTGGATTCGTTTTCACCAAGAGCGATCGCGACATCGCGAGTCGACTGTTCACCACGATAAAACAGTACCATCGGTTCGCGATAATTCTCCGGAAGGCGTTCCAGCATCGACCACACCGCCGCCTGTTCCTGTCGTTCCAGCATCTGAGTCTCCGGAGATAATTGTCGAGGATCACTGGGTTCGCTGGGCACTCGGTCGATCGAACTTGTTAACAACGGAGTCCTGGCAGCTCGAACGGCATCAATGGCGCGACGGCGAGCAATCGTGCAGATCCAGCCGACGAATTTTTCCGGTTCGCGCAGAGTTGCCAGGTTGGTCCACGCTTCGATGAACGCTTCCTGCCCAGCGTCTTCGCTGCGAGCGAAATCGCCACACACCGAATAGGCAACCCCGGTCACCATCGCTGCATGGCGAGTGACCAGCACTTCAAAGGCCTGCCGATCGCCAGCGGCTGCCGATTTGACCAGTGCCGCAGTATCAATTTCGCTCACCGCAATCTCCCGTTTCGCCTGGAAAAACCCCGCGATACAACGCCGCCGCGATGAAGTCGAAGTAGCGAGTCGAAATGTGACAGAATTTTAGGGCAAAAGGTGAAGCCAAAGCGCGGATCACTCCTTCAGGCAATTCCGTCTCAAATTACCAAATGCTCTCGGAGTCAGGGCACTGGTCGCACAGAGAAATAGAACGCGTCAGGATATTTCCTTTTTTCCTGCCAACGATACTCTCGGCTCACCTTTGTTGCCAGTTGGGGTCCCGACTTCAGGCGATATGGGTTGGCTGGCAATCCGTGTTCAGGCATTTGAAGAATCCCCACATGCCACGGCAACGTTGTTCACAGGTTTGATGCCGCTTTTTTCCCAAAGCGAAAGCGCCGAAGCAATGGGCAGCAGCAGGACAGAAACAGGTCTCTTTGATCGCGTTGCGTCTGGTATCCTGCTGGACTTTGGCCACGGCATGCACGAAACGCAATTGTCCGGCAGGTGAAGTCTTGCACGTTCTCAATCGAGCTGTGGCTCGGCTGACGATTTTTGAAAAGCCCGAAGACTATGCCGCATTCATGTGCGTTGTGCAGGAAACGTGGGAAATCGTGCCACTTCCAATTTATGCGATGGTAGCAATGCCGAATCACTGGCATTTTGTGGTCCGGCCCGAGACCAGTGATCAGGTCAGTGAGTTCTTCCGTCGACTGACTGTCATGCACACGATGCGTTAGCATGCTCAATACAAGACCGGCGGGACCGGCCATTTGTATCAGCGACGTTTCAAGTCGTCTCCTATCCAGTCAGACCGACACCTGCTGACAGTCATGAGATACGTCGAACGCAATCCTGTGGGAGCCAACCTGGCCGAAGAATGGCAATGGGGTTCCGCTCATGCTCGCCGAGGACCTGCAGACGAACGTCGATGGCTGGCGATTCCCGATGATCCCCCGTTGCCGCGTAACTGGCGTTCATGGGTGAACAAGGTCGAGACAGAGGCGGAGTTGAACGCACTTCGCATTAGCGTGAAACGCGGCCTGCCGTTTGGCGATAATCAATGGACACAAAGCTGCGCCCTTCGTCTCGGGCTCGAATCCACAACTCGCCCACGAGGGCGACCAAAGAAAGAGACCTGACATTTTTGAGCACACCTCACCTGAAAAAGGCCATTGCTCAGATTGAGGCACGCATCAAAGAGCCCGGATAGTTCTCGTCGTCAGCCGAGTCTCAATGGGGCCATCCAGAGACGGAACCAGTTCCTGCCACAGTTGTCCAACGCCGAGTCGCTCGATCACTGGTACGACAGTCTGCTGGAGGCCGGCTCAGTAGCTTTAAAAAATGTGCCGCTTCTCGCTGATCGCGACCGACCTTGTGGTTTGTTGATGTGGTCGTTTAACGGCAATACCGTTCAACGAGCGTGAATGATGTAGTGGATCTCGCCAGAGATCCCAGTGTTGCATGGGGGAAGTCTGGCGACTCCCACTACATTTTGAACGGCCCTCAAGTTCGGTGGAGTCTGTCCTGGTGGCGATCAGCGAGAAGTGTCAAGGATGGGACTGACTCCGAGCGTATTCTGTCAGAACACGACAGACGTGCTTCGGGGCGAGGTGCCTGTCCCATTTTTTCGTTCGTGGGCTTGTCATTTCAACGCAGTTGAAACCGAAACGGAACTCAACTCCCTGCGACGCAGCCTTGCTCACGGCACTCCATGCGGTGATACTCACTGGCCGACAAAAACCGCTGCAATCCTCGGCCTTAAATCCTCGCTTCGACCGCGAGCCCGGCCAAAACAGCCGGAAAATAAAAATGTCCCCTCTTCCGATTTCCCGCTTTCCAGTGTCTAACGGACCGTATCGACCATCGTGCAGGAAGTGAGGCAGTCGTCTGAGACACGATGCTCGGCCACTGCTCAAACGTTTCATCGACTGCCAACCATGGACGTGGACCGAAACGGTTACAATTGGATCGCGAAGTTACAGCACATAGTCTTGGAGGGGGGGCAACTGATGCCTCCAGATGGTCTCGGTATACAGAATGGAGCGGATGAAATGAGCGTATTGATTCTTGCTTGTGTCAGGAACCGTTTGTTCGAGTCTTGGTCGTCCGTGGGGGCGGGTAGTGATTTCGAGGCCGAGTTTTCGGGTCGCTGTGGTCGCCCAAGTTTCGTCTCCAAACGGTGAGCCTCAATTGACGCTGCGACGGAGGGCCGCGAGTTCGGCGTCCGTCTGAGGGGAATGGACATGCTCCAAACAGCCAACAGTTCGCCGCACAGGCCATGCCGACAGCAGGTTCTTTTCTGCCGCCGTTCCTGACGACCAACGATAGAGACTGCTCCAGCGCCAGTCTTCCGCCCGCTTCACCAGATTCGCACGCAAAGCATTGCGTTCCACATACCGGCAGAAAGTGTCCATCGTTCTGCACCGGAAAGGACTTGAGTCGCCCCTGATAAAGATGACCAGACCCGGTCGATTTGCGATGGGCGTGCCAACGCTGGGTGTGAGTCAGTGTCAGCCAGCCAACAAAGCGAGACAACTCATCATCTTCCTGAGGCCACACCACCAGGTGCCAGTGACTTTCCATCAGGCAAGACTAAAGCAGCCGAGTCCCCGTCCGGGCGACGGCTTCCTGAAGCACGGTCTCGAACGCGATGAAATCTTCGTCCTTCGTAAAGATCGGCATCCGCGCGTTCGCACGGTTCAGCACATGATAAACCCAACCACCCGGAGCTGCTCGCTTTGGTTTTCCCATTACAAAACGATAATCAACTCACTCGCAGTTGTCAATAAACGGTTCCTGACACCTTTTGCGTCTACAACAACGTCGGCCAAACCGCATCCTCACTTGACCCACTGGGAAATCGGACTACGAACGTCTACGACTCCGCAGGACGAGTGATTGCCAGTATCAATCCTCTGGGGCATCGTTCAACGACGGTCTTCAATGCGGCTGGTCAGGCACTGGCAACAGTTGACGGCAACGGAAACCGAACGAGCAGCGTCTATGACGCCCTCGGACGACGCATCACAGAGATCAATGCTTTGGGCTACCGAACGACGACGATCTACAACAGTCTGGGACAGACTTCGGCTCTGGTAGACGCCCGTGGCAACCGTCACAGCTTCACCTATGACAGCACAGGAGCCCAGACCCAGTTGATCGATCCGCTGAATCGTCGCACGACAAGTGCCTACGATGTTGCCGGTCAGCAGTCACTGCGTATTGACGGTCGCGGGAATCGAACGACGTTTGCTTACAGTCAGAATGGTCAGTTGACAAGTCGGAAATACCCGGATGGAAGCCGAGCGACCTTTGCCTACGATTCTCTGGGCAATCGCACCTTGATGGCCGACAGTACGGGCAGGTATACTTCGACGTATGATGCGGCTGGACAGGTCCGATCTTCCGCCAACCCAAACGGATTGACTGCATCATTCGCATACGATCCGGTTGGCAGTCGACACGTCCTCGAGAACCAGGGAGCGGGCCGAACAACGTTTACCTACGATGGAGCTGGTCAACTGGTCCAAATGCAGAATCCTGGTGGAGTTGTCACCTCCAGTATCTACGATGCGAAAGGACAAAGAACGGCCAAAATATCGTCGTCTGGTACTCGTGCATCATTTACGTTCGACGTTGCAGGGAACCTTGCCGATCTTGCCAACCTGAAGAGCGATTCAACGGTCATTAGTTCATTCGCCTATCGTTACGATGAAGCAAACAATCGAAATGGAGTGACGGAAGCTGACGGTACAAGGATCACGTGGACCTACGACAACAACAATCAGTTAATAGGAGAACGAAGAAGCGGGATGAGTGGTTACGCCAACACGTTCGTTTACGATCCAGTTGGCAATCGCTTGGTTTTGAACGAGAACGGAACCAAGACCACCACGACATACGATAACGCCAATCAGATTCAACATTCGGAAGCTTTATCCGGACGAACGACCTACACCTTTGACTCTGACGGCAACCAGCAGATTGTTCAACAACCTAACGGCGACAGAACGACAAACATCTGGGATTACGAGAACCGCTTGGTGGCTGTCGCACTGCCGGATGCCACACGAGTGACCATGTCTTACACCGCGGACAACCGCCGCGTCTCCCGGGAGGAAAGCTAATGACACTGACAACCTACCAATGGGATCCCGTCACCGATCAACTTCTCTCCGAAGATGACGGAACGAGTCGGACGGATTACACCCACGAGCCCAATCTCTACGGTGACCTGATCTCACAAACCGATGGGGCCAACACGAGGTTCTACCACTTCGACGCAAGAGGTGATACAAGGCAAATCACTGATGAAATAGAAGCTGTCACCGATTCGTGGACCTACGACGCATGGGGCAATGTGCTGAGCCGCACTGGAACGACTGCAACTCCATTTCAGTTCGTTGGGAAACTTGGCTACGCGTTTGATGCCGCAGTCGAAGTCAACTATGTCAGAGCGAGATGGTTTTCGTCGACTTTAGCCACCTGGCTCAGTTCCGACCCTGCTCGATCCGACGAATCTTACACACTTTATTCGTATGCGCACGGTAATCCGATATTATCGATTGACCCATCTGGCCTCATCACCGTTACTCGCCAAAGAGGCGGATGTCAGGGTCCGTGTGGTAAAGTTGTACACGCTTGGGATTTTACGCTAACAAGAAAGGATGTCGACTTTGCTAAGAAGCACTGCAAACCTGATCCGTCCACTGGGAAGACACCGGCATATATCGTACAACATATCAAGAAGGAAGCTGTCTGTAATAGCGACTGCTGTGACTCCAGCTGGAGGTTTCCATTAACGTTACCTGAGACCGACTCATTTTGGGAGGCATTCTATATAAGTGACATTCACTCTCAAGCTTCTCCGGATGACCCGCAGCCAGGTATTCAAAAAGCAGTCGGCTTTACTGACGTTTGGATACAGCCCGATATGAGGACTTCTCGTGGAAAATCGCAGACTACGGGCACACTTCGACTCTACTGTGTTTTCGGTGGAAGTCGTCCTTCGGGCTGGCTTCATGGTGGCCAAGGTGGTTTCACCGTCTGCAGCGAAAGCGAAGTGAATGCTGCTGCAGATACTCCGTGTGAATTCAAGCCTCCCCGATGCCCAGCTGGACAACTGCCGTTTACTCGAAAACCACCACTTTTCTGGGGTGGCGGCTTGGGTTTGCCGCATGCAAAGATTGTACTTGACACGAAGTGGGATTGTTGCGCCGCCAAGAAATACACAGACGTGGAGATGAAGGGTGTTGCTAACCCAGTTTCGAGTTCGCCTGCATGTCGTTAGGCAAAAACTGATCAATTGATGGGTCTGATCCTTAGAGTGCGAAAACCTGTCTGTTACAGCAAGACTCACCAGTGCCTGTGCGCATTGGGCAGGACAAGCGGAAATGCTCAAATAACGAGGGAAACATGAAAACGGTGGCCATAAAGTCAATCCTCTGCATTCTTCTTCTTGCAAGCTTTTTTACTGTTTGTGTTGGTCATCAAAGCAAAGAGGCTCCCCCTCACCGTGGAGATTTAAACAGTGATTTGGAGCAATTACTTTCCGATGCTGATGGTCCACTGGAAGTGATTGCTAGGCTAGAAAAGGACGGCTTCAAGACGCAGCGGGCAGTATCCGCGGACGGGACAACGGACATCGTTTGGGGCGGGTTTACAACTCCCACTGTTTCAAATCTCTCAGTAATGAAGATCCATGTATGTGTCGTGCATAGAGGCGGCGAACGGGAGGTAATATCAAAGCGTGAGCATTTCATGCGTGAGCTGAAAGATGGGAAGGAGGTCCTTACGAGAATTCCGCTCTAACAGGCCGTTGATAAACACAGGTTGTCTGGACGCCAGTGGGACGCGTTGTATTGCTTGATGGCAGACTTGGGTGAGGTCGTTGCGTGGGAAAGTGCGGCGAGTATTTGAAAAGTCGGTTCCGTGATCGTTAGCAGGGCGGAACAGAGCCAGCTTTGCCGCCCATTTGACGCAAACTGCCGTGGTTTGCCGCTCCCGAACAGCTTTCGCATGATTAATCCCAGGTTGTGCGCGGCAACGACCAGCGAATATCGTTTCGTGATTTTCCTGAGACCTCGAAGCCACGTCCGCCGAGCCCCACCGGAATCACAGACGTGAGCGAAACTCCTTTCAACGCGTTCGCTTCTCAAACGCTGCAGCCTTCGACCCTTCCTTCGCCGTGTGCGACGACGATTGTTGAGCACCGCTGTTTTGACCTCGCTCGGTTTATCAGACCATGTCCGATTGTTCTTTAGTGTCGGTTCGGGGATATATGTTGTCAGCCCAAGATGCGTGCAGTCGGTCACCTGCGTATTGGAATGGTATCCTTTGTCCGCTGCGACAGCCTTCAGTTCGACATCGCTGTCACTGCGAATCAGGTTGAGTTGAGCATCCACCATCGCTTCACTCAGCGTACTCGTGTCCGCGGCAGTGCCATGACAAACTCGGGACGACAACACCACTTCGGTTTCAAGATCGACGACGTGTTCGGCTTTGTAGCCGAAGTGCGTCCTGCCATCCTTCATCTTCACGATGCGAGCATCGTCGTCGGAATCAGACTTCCAGTCTTTGTTCGAGACCTTCTTGCCCTTGCGACGGCGATCGAAACGTCGCAGGTCATCATCGGTTGGATCGTCGTCACGATCAATAACACCTTCTTCGTGCATCAGACGGCGAATATAACTCTTCCAGTCTTCGTCGGTATCGCGCCGCACCATCGACTTCATCGCCGCATTGGCTTCCAGCATTGTGGCATCCACACCCACATGGGAACCGGAATCAGTTTCTTGTCAGCAGCCATTCGCAGCACGAAAGCAAACACCTGTTCGGTGACTTCCATCGGAAATCGGTCACGAATCCGAGTCAGAGTACTGTGGTCCGGCGTTGAATCGGTCAACTTCACTCCCAGAAAGCGTCGCAGCGACAGACTATCTTCGCATCGCCAGGCGATTCCTCGCTGCGAATCAATGCCTTCAAAGTACCCGATGAATAACATTCGGAAGTAAACACCCGGTGCAATTCCAGGCCGCCCGCCATCAGCGTAATACGGAGCCACCAGATCTTCGACGAACTGATCGAATCCCGCTTCCCGCAGCAAATCATTCAGTCGATCATAGAACACATGCCCTGGAGCTTTCGCCACCGCATCGGCAGCGACCCAAAACTCGCCCTGCGATTCCCTCAGCCGTCGCCTCAATGCCACAATCTTCTCCTGACCAGTCCGCATTAACCGCCAACGCACCGAATCTTAGTTATCGTCCGGTGCTACTGCCAGGTTTGTCAACAGGCTGCTAAGGGCTTAGGTCAAAGGGTGGATCGCAAAGCTGCTATGTGGGAGACTCAATAGGGGGGACATTCTGAGTTGCGGAGCGCAAGGCGAATTCAAACCTGAAGTGCAACGGTGGGAGTCATTGGTTATTGGGTGTGTAATGGACTTCCATGGGTGTTTTGAATCCGAGGCATTTTCGGGGGCGATCGTTGAGTTTGCGTTGGACGTGAGCAAGGGCCGCCGGGGTGATCAATTTGAAATTGGTTCCTTTGGGGAAGTGCTGGCGAAGCAGGCCGTTCATATTTTCGTTGGAGCCACGTTCCCAGGAACTATAGGGATTGGGGAAGTAGCATGGTACGTTCAGACTTGCTGAAAATAGTTCATGCTCAGCAAACTCTTTTCCGTTGTCGGTCGTCATGCTGAGAACGGGCGGTTTGTTGAGAGACCTGAGTCCTCGTACCATGGCTTTGCGAACGATTGATGCCGACTTGTTTGGAACGACTCGAATGGATGCCAGTCGGCTTCTTCGATCTGTCATCGTCACGATGTAACCGCTTTTGGAAGCGCCTTCCATCGTGTCGCCTTCCCAGTGCCCGCATTCGGTTCGATTGTTGGCTTCGACCTGACGCTGTTCAATCGTAAGCGCCCGGTGATGAGCGTTCTATTCGTTTGAGCAGGGTTGTCTTTCCTGCTTTCTTCGTTCCGCGATGGTCCAGCGGTGTTTGGGGTGGGAGGCGAGCCAGTTGTTTGGGAGCAGTGACTCGAGAGGGGCTCCGAGCGGAAGCTGGATCAGCACGTCCTTCAGCCAGGCCCAGGGTTCCACGAGGTTGGCTTAGCTGCTGGCAATCATCGACTTAAGGATGGCTGCTCGGTGGCTGGCCGGTTTGCTGCCGACGAACATCCAGTTCATGCGACCAATCGCCACAGGACGAATGGCTCGTTCGGAAGCGTTATTATCGATCGACAGGTCGCCGTCTTCGAGCTAGCGATCCAGCGCGGTCCATTGATTGAGCGTGTACGTCGTCGCTTTGCCGGACAGGCTTTCGGGAGAAACACTTCGCCGTCGATCCATGTCTTCAGATCATTCAGCAGTGGCCACGCGACCTGTTCTCGCTCGGATTGACGTGCAGCAGTTGAGAGGTCGCCAGTCTCACTTTCCACTTTGTACGGGCTGCCATCGGAGTGTCCATCCCGGTTGCAGAATTTGTCCGCGTCGCATGCCACAGCAGCACCGTGGTTTCGATCGTGGAGGTTGGGAATCACTGGATTCTCGTTTGGCGGCAGACCCCATTAGGGCAAATCCATCTCAACCCGTGTTCGTAGTGCAAATTGCACTAACTGCATCCCACAAGAGGTGAATTCCGCTCAATTTGCCATCCGAAGCTGCACCACGAAAGCCACTGTACTCGGCCCAAAACACAGGATTTCAATAAAAACCGCCAGATAGCACTACATATCATCGGCCATGATCAGCACGATGTTCGGACGGTCGGCGGCCACCGTAGTGCAGGCTGCCAGCCTGCAACACAACACAAGGATCGCACCGGCTATGAACGGGAAACGTGGCATTTGTTGTTATCCTCAGTTGCCTGATGTTTTGTAAGGTTGTTGAATCGTGTCACAGGGTGCGGGAGAGCGTGTCACAGGCCGGCAGCCTGTGCTACGGGGAGCCACCCTGAGGTATCGCCGTCGATCAGGTATCGGTCGTGACAGGAACACCAGTGCCAGTCTTCGTGGCGACCGACTAAGCTCGCGTTAACCGGATTGGCTCGGATATAATTCAAGATGCGCTCCAACTCATCATGATCGCGAACCCAGTGATCGTAGGACTCCGGCTGCCAGAACTTGCCTTCTCGCCGCAGGATTTCGTTGGCCCGATTCGCGGTATAGCTCTTCAGGCTATGCATGATCGACGACAGCGGGCTGCGTTTATCGGCCGTTTCACCGACGGGTGTGTCATCAGCCGTGATGTCCTGTTTGAATAAATCCGGCGAGGGAGTCAGCAAAACATGCACGTGATTCGGCATGATGCAGTAAGCATGCAGGTGGTACTTGACACCGTCGTGATGGTAAAGGTTCTGCCGCAGCATCGAGGCTACGCGCGGATCGCGAAGCCAGTCGATGTCTGACGTCGCGTCCAGATGTTTTTCATAAGCCGCGAAAAGCATCTTGTGGACGTGCAACCGGTGATTGGTTGGCGACTTGTCAGTCTTGGCGGCCAGCAGTTGTTGGCGCTTCTGTTTCAACGTTTCGATCACCGCGATCGGCAGCGTTCCGGCAAGGCGATAGGTCACGAAGTGGGCCGCCCCCGCAACGTACCAATGAGGAAGCGATCTCCAATGAATAGTTTCCATAGTCACGTAGTGCAGGCTGCCAGCCTGCACATGTCAGGGAAATTGGGCGATTGCAGGCTGGCAGCCTGCACTACGTTGTGAAGCCGGGCAGACGACGCAACAAGAGTGCCCCGTGGCTCAAAGGGGAACGCAAAAGGGGTCATTCTACTTTTCCAGTTTCCTTGGCCTGCCTCGAGGTCGAAGCGACGATTCAGGACGGAATATTGCAGCCGTTCCCAGGCCACCCAGTGATGTTTGCGGACCGTTGGCCATGGAAATCCAGGGTGGATGCGGCCATGGTACTCTACCGGGTTCGCTATGATGGTGAACGGAAGCTTCCAATTGGCGGAAAGTCACGACCGACACCGGAGCCTTCGTATGAGAGTTGATCGATAAACAAGAATGATTTCTGCCACCTTTTTGTGAATCCGTCTTCAAACGAACCATCGACACCGATGTGGTCTCCGACAGTTTCCGCGACCACAGAAAACATTCGAAGTTCACTCGAATCAATATCTCGCCAGGCTCCTTCTTCGGTGACACGGCATCCTGTCGCATCAACTCTCATTGTTTGACTCCAAAAACTGCTCGACCCGGAACTCGCCACTACTGCCTGCTGATGGTGCAAATGCCGTTGCGGTTCTATTCGTGTGCGTGCATCTGGCGAATTCCGATTCTAAAACGAGCGGCGTTCTGTCAGTTCGTCGTGCAGCGTCTTCAAATACTGTGGCGAGAAGCCACTAATGCAGTACTTGTCCGGGCTTTGATAATGCGATAGTCGCAGGCGAGGTCGTTGAAACGATTCCCACGCAGCGATCGCCAGATAGATGAGTCCGAAGAAGGGCGTACCGTAGGCCATCCATGAACGTTGTAATGCCACGGCTCCCATGACACCGCCGATGCCAAGTGCAAGAACTCCAACACCGATCCATCGAACAAGGCGCCGCGTGGTCAGCACAGACCGAGCCAGCGAATACTGAACGCGGCAAATTCTTCGGAACACAGCAGGTCGACAAAACGCGTACTCCACCGATTTGTTCTGCCGCGCCAAATCGTCGCGAGATCCCGTCAGCACGCAGACTTCCGGAAGAATGACCACCTTTCCGCAGACCAACAGATGGCCTTCGATGGAATAATGAGTCTCTTGCCGTTCCGCACCTGAGGCTGCTCCGCCGCGGCACGTTTCGGACACTACAAACGGACTGTCTTCTCTCGACACTTTCGCATCATCCCGCTTCTGCATCACCATTCGCCCATCTTTTCTGCGCCCGCGATGGTGGCCAGAGCTTTGCGAGTTTCTACATCCAGTGTGTTCGAAACATAATGAACAGAACCATCAAGTATCAGCACCTGAAATCCGCCCGTGTGAGCCGTCTCTGATTCGTCATTGAGACCGATGAATGTGGCAATACCTGCATCCTGTGGAGCCATCCACGGGACGGATTGATTGTTCGGGAATTCCGCTACGGCAATCGTGTTTGGCGTACCGTCCTGACATTCCGTGAGTTGCCGAGGTGTAGCACCGTTGAAGATACATTCCGGACCGTTGAGTGCCAAATACGTCGTGTGTCCGACATCGAAATTCACCGACGGACACGCATAAGCCTCCGGCATGGCTTCCAGAGCGACCGAGTTGTCCGGATGATTCCACGGCTTCAACAAGTCGATGGAATTGTAGAGGGCCGCTTCTTCAAGGTATGGCAGAATGAGGGTTCGCCAACTGTGCAATGGACGCCCGTCTTCATCGACCGTGTAGGCTGGCGGAAAACTTCCGTAGACGTCGTGGTAGATGTGCAGTGCAAGACCGATCTGTTTGAGATTGTTTTTGCACTGCATTCGTCGAGCTGCCTGGCGTGTGGGGGATCTCCGCGTTGCTGGTAACAGCAGCAGGATCAGAATCAAAATGATGGTCACGACCACCAGCAACTTCCAGAGCCTCAACATACACCCTCCTGGCTTTGGAGACGCAGTAGCAACATCAGCCGCTTCCGGTGCATCAAACGGGTTGTTTCTCATGAGTGCCTCCTGGTGTTTCGCGCTGAACGCTAACCGCTTTCAACAGATATCGTTTCGTTTAACAGCCTCGGGAGCTTGTTGCTTGATTCTGCACGGCACGCGACCGAATCTACAACGAGGGGACGCTCCAGTGTTCGCGGTATCGTCGACCGACCATTACGGCCGCTTCTTTGTGATTGGTGATCTGTTCGGTGGCCGGATTGAATTCCAGCGTCGTGCGCGTCCTCGCAGAGATGTTCGACAGGTGAACGATGCCGGCTCCCAGTAAACCCGCTTCAATGGGCGCGTTCAGCTGCTTCTGGCGACCTCGGATGCAGTCAAGAAAGTTGGTGTGGTGAGCCACCAAATCTGCTGGTCCCGTTCGTTCTGCGAGAAGTTTGTTACGTTCTCCGTACAGCTTCCACCCTTTTGTGTGTCCGATAATCAGGCAGCCGATGCCGTAAAATGCGGCTCCGTTTTCATATCCTTCCTGCACATAGGGCGTCCAGTCACGTTGTTCAAAGATCAGCTGCTTCCTGCGCGAGGCCTCTTCGGTGGCGTATTCCGAAACCGAATACTGGGTGTCCGGAAACTGTTGGTCGTCGTCAAAAAAGTACTTGCCTCCCAGGCAGCTCACTCGCTCCGGATGCGTCGTGGCCTGAATGCCCCAAACAGCGACGTCGATGTCATGAACACCGTCATTGCCGATATCACCACAGCCGAAGTCGTACCACCATCGCCAGACGCTCGGCAGAAGATTGGTGCGATACGGAACAACGGGAGCCGGCCCCAGCCAGGTGTCAAAATCCAGGTGATCGGGCGGTTCGGAAGGTTGAGTCTTTCCGATGCTGCGTCGACGCTGGCTGTTCCACGCCTTGGCAACAAGAACGTCGCCGATTTCACCTTCATGAATGCGCTGCATGGCTTCGCGCACGCAGTCTGTGCTTCGGCTCTGTGTGCCGACCTGAAGAAGTTTGCCGCTACGATCGACAGCATTTGCCATCATCCGGCCCTCTTTAATATTGTGGCAGCAGGGCTTCTCAACGTAGACATGCTTACCCGCATTCAAAGCCATGACAGCCGCCGGTGCGTGCCAGTGATCGGGCGTGGCGATGAACACGGCATCGATGGCAGCATCGTCCAGCACCTTGCGAAGATCCGATTCCTGCCGCGGTTTTGGTCTGCCCGTGGACGCCACATGTTCCGCCGCTGCAGCGGTTCGCTGACGATCCACGTCACACACGGCGGCAATTCGAACATCGTCGCGTTCACACAACTGACGCACGTGATTCATGCCCATTCCACCAGGCCCGATGATTCCCAACACGACCTGATCAATCGGAGAATTCGCCGCTCGAAGTGAACCACCCAGAGCAATGGCTGACGCACCAGCCGCCGCATTCTTCAAAAACCGCCTTCGCTGTGTGTGAGCCATGATAATTCTCCATGATTGGCCGTTGTTTTAACACGCCCGGCTTTAGACAACGCTCGCTGTCAGATTTGTCTAACCGGAGTGCAGTGCAGGTCGGTAATTTTGTTGCGGTGACACTGAACGGAAGTGAAACCGCTTGACCGATCGTACCGGCGGCGACCACCGCCGGAAAGTCATTCAGTCGAATGGCGGAAATTGCTCGACACTGACAGGCTGCAATTCAGAGAATGACTGCGTAGAATCGGGGCTCATTCGCGAGCAAAAGCCATACACGACCGAGCTGTGTGATTCTCAGCGGCAATCCCCAATAAAGTACAATGTCCCAGTGGTGTTCGGCACTGTAGTTGCTTTGGTTGATTGGCGGGTCGCGAGTCTTTTTGATTCGGCGGTTTGAGTACCGAGCGGGGGCAGTTCGGGCTGAGTGACTGGCTGGCGGCGATTGAAGAGTCATCAGCGGCGCAGCGAAGCCGGGCAGACGACGCAACAAGAGTGCCCCGTGGCTCAAAGGGAGCGCAAAAGGGGTCATTCTACTTTTCCAGTTTCCTTGGCCTGCCTCGAGGTCGAAGCGACGATTCAGGACGGAATATTGCAGCCGTTCCGTGCCACCCAGTGATGTTTGCGGACCGTTGGCCATGGAAATCCAGGGTGGATGCGGCCATGGTACTCTACCGGGTTCGCTATGATGGTGAACGGAAGCTTCCAATTGGCGGAAAGTCACGACCGACACCGGAGCCTTCGTATGAGAGTTGATCGATAAACAAGAATGATTTCTGCCACCTTTTGTGAATCCGTCTTCAAACCGACCATCGACACCGATGTGGTCTCCGACAGCTTCCGCGACCACAGAAAACATTCGAAGTTCACTCGAATCAATATCTCGCCAGGCTCCTTCTTCGGTGACACGGCATCCTGTCGCATCAACTCTCATTGTTTGACTCCAAAAACTTCAGCAACTCTGGCCGCGTTTGGGTTCCGAAAAGTACAATGTCCCCCTTTATCGATTCCCCCTTCAAGCTATCCAAAATCGCAACCATCCGCGACTGCACCTTTTTGTGCCTTACGGGGATTTTGCCGCCGAGAATGTCTAAGAGATTCTATCTGATATCCAACTTGCCCGGTTCAATCATGAAGCGAACGAGGCCACCCAGTTCAGGGTGATCGAATTCTACGACCACGCGGTCGCCACTACTGGTCCCACCATCCTTGGCGACAAAGGCAACCCATCCGTTCTCTTCAGTCAGCGAATCGAAGACCAGCGCTCCCGACTGATAGGCCCGAACGGAAACGGTTCCCGCCTTCAACCCTGTCTGATCGCCTCGATCATAGACATTGTTGGTGATCAAGGTGTACGAGCCCGTCGGTGCTGGCGATTCTTTGGCAAATACCGCCGACTGCACAACAATGCTCAATGCAACCGCCGGGAACAGACTGAGGACTGACAAGACGAATGGACGCACTATTCTTTGAAACATTCGATACCCTTCCAAGGTTAGCCGGAATGATGGCGTTCTCTGTGTGTCGAACTGCACTGTGCCAATGCGGCATTCCGAAGTGCTGCCCGTGAGTATTCGTAGAGCCGGTTGCAGGACGTCCATCCGCCAGAGAAAATCTAAAAAAACGTCAGAGATCACTGAGGCCGCGGATTTCCGACCAGCGTTCTCTTCCCCTGTCGCCAGTTGTCGGATTGCTCCACACGCGAAGCGGTGCACCCGCAACAGACTGTTTCAAGGGGCGGAACACAAAGGGGTCAGCGACGGTCCTGAACGAGGTCAATGACAGATTCGTTTTAGGATTTTCGAATTCGATTCTTGCGATTTTGGTTTCTGCGGGGACACAAAGGTGAAGTTCTCCAGAAATGGCAGTCGCTCTGGATTGGATGTTTTGGCCTCAGCATGTGCCTTGTCCAACGTCGCAGCCGTGAACTCCCTTCAAGCCTGCAATCAAACTCATTTCCCTGGTTGCTGGCGATTGCCTGTCAGAAACAGCCCGCAGGCAATCTTTGAATTTCCTGTGGCGGAGCACGGTCTTCAAAACGGCTTCTCCTTGTCACTCCGGATTTTCCCTGAGGATTCCTGATCCGGGCCTGTTTCATACTCGCTGCCTGACACCGTCCGGTGCGGCGGCACAAGGACATCGATTCATGCGACTTTCATTTCTCCGGGGTCTCTTTCAGGGAAAATCTGTTCGTAACCGCCGCCATGCTTCTGCCTTCGGTCGACTGGCACCGGAATCACTGGAAGCAAGACTGGTGCTGTCATTCACATCTCCCATCACTTATCTGACGGGAAATAATCCCGCCGGAATTGCCGTTGGCGACTTCAACGCCGATGGTCGATCAGACATGGCCGTCGTCAACAATGCAGTCGATGGTTCGATCTCGGTCATGTTGAGCAATCCGGACGGGTCGTTTCAGCTGCCAGTGAGCTTCCCGGCTGGTACCAGTGCTTTCGATGCGGATGCAGGCGATCTCAACGGAGATGGTTTCGCTGACATTGCCGTCATCGGGACCGCCCTGAACGTGCTTTACGGGCATGGCGATGGCACATTCGACAGTCCTGTGGCGTACCCTGCCGCGCCAGGTTCTCATTCGGTCCGTATCGGAGACTTTAACAACGACGCGATCCTTGATGTCGGCACCATGAATACCAACAGTGCCAGTGTTTATCTGGGTGTTGGTGACGGCACGATGCAACCGCGTTCGGATGTCGCGGTCCCGGGCAACAACATCAATCTGGTGCTGGCGGATGTCGATCGCGACGGTAATCTGGACATGGCAACGTCCAATACGTCCAGTATCGGAACGGTCAGTATCCTGCGCGGTCGCGGCGATGGCTCTTTCGATCCCCCCAGCAGCTATTACGCATTTTCCGCCCCCGTTTATCTGGCTGCCGGTGACTTCAACAACGACGGCTACGTGGACCTTGCCGTCCCCAACTCATACGTTGCCACGTCCATGAGCATCCTGATGAACAATGGGGATGGGACATATGGAGCGCCACACACCTACGGGATCGCTCAGACAGGCTACGAGATTGAGGTGGCCGACTTCAACAACGATGGCTATGACGACTTTGCTGTCCGCGGTTCCAGCAAATACATGATCAGTCATGGCCGAGGCGATGGAACGTTCTACCCATCGATTGACTATCCGACTCCCAGCGGACGATTCGAATCCGGCACGCACGGAGATTTCAACGGTGATGGCGCGGTCGACCTCGCATACCCCAGCGCCGGGGGTGTGACGGTTGTGACCAACGACAACGCCGATTACCAGAATCTGGCGGGAGCAGTCACCTTTCGAGTCTCCGCGCCGGCTTCGACCACTTCGGGGTCCGTGCTCCCGATGACCATCGAGGCCATTGATGCGGATGGAAACATCGCTGCGGGATTCCGCGGCGTCGTGTACATCAGCAGCAGCGATCCTCAGGCAAGCACAGCCAGCGGGTATGCCTTTAATCCCCTGGATGCCGGCATTCCCTATGTCTTCACAGAGGCAGATGGCGGATCGCATTCGTTTGTCGGGGCGATCCGGCTGATCACAGGTGGCATGCAGTCTGTCACCGTGTCCGCCCCGAACATGCAGGCTGCCTCCGTGGATGTCGAAGTCACCGGTCAGGTATCACAACTGGGGATCTCTGTTCCGGCCGGAGCAGTGGCCGGCGACAGTTTTGAAATCACGGTCAGTGCAGTCGATACAGCAGGAGCTCTGGCTCCTGGGTATTCGTCGATGGTCTTTTTCACGAGCAGCGATGCGCTTGCGGGATTGCCAGCCGACTACACGTTTACCCAGGAAGATGCCGGCCAGCACACCTTCACTGTCACTCTCCGAACCGCGGGAAATATTGTCATCAAGGCAACCGAAGTCGGCGGAAAAATCAGCGGGGCCGGCCGCGTCAATGTGACGCCACTGGCCGCGACAAGTCTCTCCCTGGCCGGTTCCTCGGGGCCAATTGGCACATCCCGGGCCGTGACCATCGTTGCCAGGGATATCTATGGAAACACCGCAACCAGCTACTCCGATACGATCCACTTCACGAGTTCTGATCCTGCCGCACTGGTCCCCGATGATCTGACGCTGTCAAACGGGGTCGGAACGACAATGGTCACGTTCCTGACCGTCGGCACCCAGACGCTCACCGCAACAGATCTGGTGACACCTTCGATCAACGGGACCCTGACGAGTGACGCGACGCCCCCGGTTGCCAGTGCGTTCAGCATCACCGGTGCGAATTCCACCACGGCTGGTGAAAACCAGACATTCGTCGTACAGGTCCTCAACACCATCGGGCAGACTGCCACGGACTACCGCGGAACCGTGTTCTTCACCAGTTCCGATGTGCAGGCAGGACTGCCGCAGAGTTATACATTTACCACGGAGGATGGTGGGATCCACGAATTTACAGCAACACTTCGCACCGCCGGAATTCAGTCGGTCTCCGCCCGAAGCAGTGATGGCACGATCGTGGGATCCCTGGCCGGGGTTGCCGTCAGCGCAGCCGAGTACTCCGATCTGCAGCTTTCTGTTCCGAACGGTCGAGACAGCCAGGGCCACGTTCTGGTGACTGCCGGTGAAACGATTCAGTTGAGCGTCCGCGCGACCGATGCCTTTGGAAATACAGTCACCCGTTTCGCCGGATCCGTTCAGCTGTCCAGTACCGACGGGCTGGCTGCCTTCCCCTCAATCGTGAATTTCACGGCGGCGGATGACGGTCTGGTGGTTGTTCCCGTTGAACTACGGACATCGACTCCCAATGGGATCGTCTGGTCGTTCATCGCGACCGATGTCACGGACCCATTGACGGCGGCGACAGTCACGAACTTTGAAGTCGTGAATGGAATTGCCACCGTATTCACCGTTTCCACGCCGACCAACATTGGTGCCGGGGAGGTCTTTGCATCCAAAGTCACCGCACTGGACGCATTTGGAAACACGGCGAAGAACTACTTCGGGACCGTCCACTTCTCCACAACGGCAGGCACGGCTACCCTTCCGGCAAACTATACGTTTGCGGCTGAGGACGGAGGTGTTCATGCGTTCGATCTCGCGATCGGAACGGCCGGGGCACAATCAATCGTCGTGTCGGACACGGCAAACATCGCTGTCAGCGGACAGGCGGGGACGAACGTCCGAGTTGGTGAATTCAGCAGGTTCACAATCTCCACCACAAGCGACGCCAGTGTCGGAGTCAGCCAACAAGTCACAGTGACGGCGACGGATGCTTATGGAAATCTGATCGACAACTACACCGGCACTGTCCGCTTCGCCAGCAGCGATCCTCAGGCACAGTTGCCGCAGGAGTACTCGTTCAGCAACAAGGATGGAGGCACACAGGTTTTCAGCGCGACGTTCAACACGATCGGGCCCCAGTCGATTTCAGTGATCGACATCGATGTTCCGTCAATCTCAACCACGCGAAGCGGCATCTCAGTCACTCCGCTCAGATCTCAGGTTGCCGATTTTTCCATCACCAGTGGTAAGGCCACCGCGGGACAGGCTCTGACTGTGGTGGTGGCGGCGCGAGATTCATCCGGCAATGTCATTTCCGGTTACACGGGAACCGTTTCCTTCAGCAGCAGTGACCAGCAGGCCGGGCTTCCCGCCAGTTATACATTCACCGCGGCCGACGGTGGATCCCATGCGTTTTCCGTAACGCTGAAGACAGCAGGGCGACAGTCGCTGCAGGTGACCGATTCTGCCGCTGCTGTCAGCTCTTCCGCCAGCATCACGGTGGAACCAGGCTCTGCGGCTCGCTTTGCGATTTCGACACCGGCAACAGTTACTTCCGGCCGAAGCTTCACGGTCCGACTGACGGTGTATGACGCATACGGAAACATCGCCACGAACTTTGCAGGAACCGTTCGACTGAACAGCTCTGACTCCAAAGCCGGAAAGACGACGGAGTACACATTCAGTTCGAAGGATGCGGGAGTGCACGAGTTCAAGTACACAATCAAAGCAACGGGTCCTCAGACACTGTTCTTCACGAACCTGGACGACTCGTCAATCTTTGCCAGTACTGTGATCAATGTGCTGTCCCGGTAAGCCGATTGGCCCCGTAAGCTGATGTCCAACTATAAAGAGAAGAAGACTGTCGGCAGGGCAGCCCCGGCGGAGTGGCCGACTCAACGCTGTCGTGCTTGATCGGGGAAAGACGCTGATTTCCCGACGGGGGAACGAAAAAGGGGTCATTCTGCTTTTCCTGTTGCCTTGGCCTGCCTCGGGGTCGAAGCGACGATTCAGGACCGAAAATTGCAGCCGTTCCCAGGCCACCCAGTGATGTTTGCGGACCGTTGGCCATGGAAATCCAGGGGGGATGCGGCCATGGTGCACTGCCGGGTTTGCTATGGTGGTAAGCGGAAGCTTCCAATTGGCGGAAAGTCAGGACCGACACCCGAGCCTTCGTATGAGAGTTGATCGATGATTGTCTTGTCTCGCAGGTGCCAGCTCGCCCAGCTTAGTGGCGTGTCCTGGTTGGCATCACGAATGGTCGGATCGGCACCAGCATCCAACAATAATTGAATCACTTCTCCACTGCCCCAGGCCGCGGCTCTGTGTAGCGGCGTCTCTCCGCGTACACGCGCATCTCTCCACAGCATATACGTTTTCATACCGGGCTTCGTTCGAGCATTGGGGTTCGCGCCATGATCAAGTAATAACCGGACAGCTCGAGTGTCACTATGACCGGCGACGCCGTGAAGCGCCGTCTCACCGTTATGGTCGCTGGCCCGGTTAACATCGGCTCCCGATTCAACCAACAAACGCAGACATTCGAAGTGTCCACAAACCCCCAGAATCACCGGCGCAATGTTTTCGTTGCGCTGAACATCCGGATCAGCTCCGTGCTCCAGAAGATAGCGCATCACATCAGGATGGAAGGTCAACAGCGGCCCCATACCATACTGGTCCACGCTGTTTGGGTCAGCGCCCTGTTCGATCAGTCGCTTCACCGTTTCGAAATCACCACCATTTGCGGCCCGGACAAGTTCGTCATTCTTTGCAAGACGATTCATGGAAGTCTCTGCGGACACAAAACAGGGGCAAGCGGTATCCGAAACGGAACGCTGAAGACCTATTCAGTCAATCAGTTTCAGTCAATCAGTGAAATCATGGGCCCGGAAGGAGTCAGACAGAGAAGACCGATGATACTGCCGTCCCGTTGAGCGACCACGGGAGATCCGTTCCATGCTGTCAAATCGCCCGTATCATTGGTGATGATCCACCCTTTTTCCGTCGGCTGCAGTTGATCCCGCCCCAGACTATGGATCACAGAACCAACATTGCCGTCGGAGAAGACGTGCCTGCAGATGCAACAATCTTCGACATCACCGGGCTTGCGAAAGGCTTTGTTTGCAAGCGGCCCGGCCTTTGGGTGAGAGTTCGTTGTAATGGCACTTCCTTCCGCCAGAATCTGAAGTCGAACATGAGACGTTCGATGCGTTCCAGTGCTGTCTTCAGTTTCTGAGTTGCCGACGGGTCTCAGCGCGACGTCAAGAGACAAGCCATCCATCTGACAAACGGCTGGGATTTCTATTGCCCGTTGGGAAGCATCTGCAGCCTGAGATTCCGGATCCTTTGAGTCGTGCGGCATCGCATCCAGTATGCCGGGAGCCGTTAACAGTTGAATGGCTCCATCTTCAGCGCCAACCAGGACACCATTCAGCGTGATTGTCCTGCTGCGTTTGATCCCCAGAAGAGACGACTGAACGTCGGCTCGAACAATCACTGTTTCCGGCAATTCAAAATCGATCAATGGCAGCAGTGCTTCGCTCTTCAGCCATTCCTCTTTGACCTCCGAGTGCAGCGTGAACAGATGGCCGCTGGAAACAGCCCCGGGCTCACCATCGGAAACAAGCGTTGTGAAAGAGACGCCACCTCGAACGATGGTGCTCAGTGAGTCGGCATTCAGCTTGATTCCGCTGAGCCCAACATTCACACCCAGACCGCTATTCACCCAGAACTTCGAAGACGAACGCAGCAGTCGCTGATATTCTGCCTGAATTCGGACGTGAACATCGACGGAGCGAGCATCCGGCGACAGTCCGACGGACAGAACCTGACCGACATCGACACCTCGCCAGGTCACGGGTGCCCCGGAATTAATACCATGCGTCGAATCGCTCCGTAAAACGACGTCGATCCCCTGTCCTGTTTCCTCATCGGGCGGAGCATATGCGAGACCTTCGAAGTGTGCCTGGTATCCGGCTCCCGTTTCGCCGGGACTGACACCGATGTACTTGGCTCCGACGGCTGTTTCCAGGCCGCTGATCCCGCTCAGGCTGACTTGTGGTCGAACAATCCAGAATCGAGTCCCTTCGCGCGCCAGTCCGGCGGCTTCGGGGGTGAGGACCACCGTCGCAGTGATTCTGGACAGGTCATCGCTGAGCGACACGGTTTCTACCTGCCCGACCTCGATACCTCGATGCCGAACAAAATCACCTGTCTTCAAACCATGACCTTCCGGGAAAATGATGGTAATGAGCGGTCCGTGCGCCGGGATCGATTGCCACGTCATCCAGACAGCCAGCACCAGGCAGACCAACGTCACCCACCACATCTTCGAAGCGCGAACCAGCGCAGACGGACTGCCGGAAGAATCTCGCACGATGGCCTTTGGTATGTTTCGTTCCGCAGAAAGAACAGACTCCTGCTCTGCAGCCGCATCAGTTTTCTCTTCTTCCGACATACCTTTGCTCAGCCCTTCACGGCCTGGTGAAACATTTTCGCTCTACCGCAGGATAATCGGTCAGGAACAATTAAGGCAACACAGCGCCATAAATTGAAATCACCAGCGCTGGCATGGCGGTCCTCTGATGCCGTGGCGTGCCATCGCATTATCTGCGCCAACGTGACCAAACACATATCTGGTGCAATCGCTTCAACTGGTTTGTTCGTGACAACGGAAAAATCAGGCAACGCTGTGCGAACGATTGGTTGCGGAGGCGTCAGACTTCCGGCATCGCGATGGTGCTTTTCAGCAACATCTGATTTCACCCTGCACAACCGTGCGGGAAAAACCACGGAGTGTTGCAGTTGTGCGGTGCGAAGGTCGTGAGGTGACCTAGGTTTTGAGGACAGACAGGTGCGTCTCATTGCACCGCGATCGCGGTACGTGATCGAAAACTGCACTCGAAAGACCTGATGGAGCCCGCCATGTGCGGTATTGCTGGTGTCCTCTACTCTGATTCCGACAGACCCGTTCTGAGAGAATCGCTCAAACACATGGGCGATGCGATCGCGCTGCGCGGACCCGACGGGGAAGGGTTCTACCGCTCGGGCAACTTCGGAATGGTTCATCGTCGCCTCTCGATCATTGACCTCGAAGGCGGCAGTCAGCCCATCGGAAACGAAGATGGTTCGATTCAGGTTGTCTTTAATGGAGAAATCTACAACTACCGCGAACTCAGGGCAGAGTTGGAGTCTCAGGGCCATCTTTTTAAGACCAACTCGGATACGGAGGTTCTGGTTCATTTGTTTGAAGAGTACGGACCGCACCTGTGCACCCGTCTTCGTGGCATGTTCTCCTTTGCACTCTGGAATTCCCGATCCCGACAACTGATGCTTGCGCGGGATCACCTGGGCCAGAAGCCCCTGTTCATCTACCGTGACGGTCAGAAGCTGCTGTTTGGGTCCGAACTGAAAGCTCTGTTCGCGCACGGCGAAGTTGAACGAACCATTTCACCGGAAGCGATTGAAGACTACCTGACATTCGGATTCATCCCTGGTCAGCGAAGCATCCTGCAAAGGGTTCAGAAACTTCCCGCCGGACACTGGATGCTGGTGTCGACGGATCGGATGGATTCGAGGCCTCAGCGATACTGGGAGTTATCGTTTTCGACCGAAGTTCATGCCTCAGAGGACGAATGGAAGGATCGCATTGATGAAGCCATTCGCAGCAGTGTGAAAGCCCACCTGATTGCCGATGTTCCAGTGGGTGCTTTTCTGAGCGGGGGCCTGGACAGCAGCGCCATTGTGGCCACGGTTTCCGGCCTGTTGAATGAGCCACTGCAGACATTCTCCATTGGCTTCCAGGAAAAGAAATTCAGCGAACTGCCTTACGCCGAATCGGTCGCTCATCACTTTGGTTGCCTGCACACAGAAGAAATTGTGACTCCGGAAGCCACGCGGGATCTGGAGGCACTGACCTATCTGTACGACGAACCGTTCGCGGATGCCTCAGCAATTCCCACCATGGCCGTTGCCCGAATGGCATCGAATCATGTGAAGGTCGCGTTGTCAGGAGACGGCGGTGATGAACTGTTTGGCGGCTATGCCCGGTATTCGCACGATCTGAAAGAAGCAGCGTTGCGCGATCGTTTACCTGCCTGGCTGCGGATGCAGATTCTGGGTCGGATGGCAGCTGTCTGGCCCAAAGCAGACTGGTTACCACGTCCGCTTCGTCTACAGACGTTGTTGCAGAATCTGTCATCGGAACCTGCTGTTGCTTATGCCAATACCGTTTCCACCTGCCGTCGGGCGATGCGGTCACAATTGCTGAATCCTCAGTTTGCTGCTCGCCTTGCCAATCATCATCCGGAGTCGCTGATCGAAGATGGGTTTCGAAAAGGGCATCGCGACGTACTGAGCGGAATGCTGTCGGCCGATACTGCTGTCCTGCTGCCGGATGATTTCCTCACGAAAGTCGACCGGGCCAGCATGGGCTTCGGGCTGGAAGTCCGGCCCCCGCTGATCGACTGGCAGTTGATGGAGCTCGCGGCTTCGATGCCATCTTCAATGAAAGTCCGGAACGGATCAAAGAAGTGGATCCTGAAACAGATTTTTGAGTCCCGTTTGCCTGACAAACTCGTGCACCGACGCAAACAGGGTTTTGAACTGCCGACGGACGCATGGATGCGAGGGCCACTGAAAGATCAGATTCACCAGCTGGTGCTGAGCCCGAGTGCTTCCATCGCGGAGTACATCGATGTCAAACGCGCTTCCAGGCTCTTTGCGGACCACTGCCGGGGACGGGGACGATACGGACAACTGCTATGGTCACTGCTGGTGCTGGGATGCTGGCTGAACACCTGGGGCAAAGGCATCACGCCTACACCACCTGAATCCGGACGAAGGAAAAGCAGAGCGGAAGGAGACGATGCGCTGACGGGACATTGCAGGTAATTCTGTCCGTCAACTGTACCTGGTCATTGACTACGCCGGGAGTGATCCATCCCTTTTTGAGGTTTTCAGAATCGTGCAGGCATCGTCAGCAAATTCAAACATTCACACTCAGCAATCATCCGTTCGAATGGAGGCGATGATCGTTTCCAATGCGCAGCATGAGTTGCAGGATGTTCCTGTCTGCGGCGGCGTTTGCTTTCCCCGGAATACTCTGCGAGACGTGACCAGGGCAAGGTTCAGAGTGCCCTCCGATCCGAATGATGGTCGGGAGGGCGGAACAGCGCAGACAGAGGTGCTGGATCGATGGAGCGACGGAAGCATCCGCTGGTTACTGGCTTCGTTGGTCGTCCCTCGTGTTGCAGGAAGTCCACCAACGTCGAAAACAGGGCAGAGAATTCCTGTCATCCTGGATTTGTCGTGTGATGAAGATCACCAAAAGGAAAGCGACCAGAGACAGCTCACCAGTGTGGCAGCGGCCGCCGAAATCACCACCACAGTCAAATACTCTGGCGGCCAGATCATTGTCGTCATTCGGAACGATTGCGACCGTCATCTGCAGGAGCGAACTCTGCGGCTCACGTCCAGGCTTTCCGACACCAGCAACCAACCAATGCATGTTGAGTGGAAATCCGTTCGGCAGGAAACTCAGGGCGAAGTTCGTCGGGTGTTCGTGGTCAACGGCTGTGTCCGCGAATGTCCGGACGTGATGCTTCAGGTTCGGCTGACGCATTGGGTTCAGATCGGGCAATTGCAGGTGGAAACGCGATTGCGGAATAGTCGCCGAGCTCGACATAAAGGGGGACTCTGGGATTTGGGCGATTCCGGATCGTTTTGTTTTCGATCACTGGATTTCGAATTGCAGCTGGACGAACTGGGCGTATCCAACGACGTCTACTGGCAGGCCGAACCAAATCAGAATTTTCGGCGACACACCGCAAAAGAGACTCTCAGGGTCCAGCAGAATGGCAGTGGCTTCCGGAACTGGAGCTCGACGAATCATCGCACAGACCAGGCAACGACGTCTGTGGCAGATCGAGGCTATCAGGTTCAAAGCAGCAACGGGACGTTTCGAGGCTATCACGCACAGCCCACGGTGGTGCTTGTTTCTGAAACCGGCTCGTTCTCGGTTAGTCAGCCGGAATTCTGGCAGCAGTTCCCGTCGTCCATTGAAGTTAATAAAGGTCAACTGATTTGGGGAGTCCTGCCCGAGCATGCCGGCGACGCGCACTACGAACTGCAGGGAGGCGAGCAGAAAACAAAAACCACCTGGATTGCCCTGCACAACGACCATTCTTCAGAACGTGACATCCTGCCGACGGGTGCATTGGCTCATGTCTGCTCTGTGACACGAATCATTCAATCCGGAGCTTCGTTCGCCGAGGCAAACGTTTTGCCATGGTTTCCTGGCGACTATCCGGCAAGAGATGCCGACACTGGAACCGGATTTCCGACATCAGGGTCAGAGCGCCCGGTCGATGACGATCTCCGTCGACTGAGTTCTTATCTGGCTGATGCAACGAGTGGTGATTTTTCTCTGGAAGCACGTCGAAGAAAAATTGATGAATTCGGCTGGCGCAACTTTGGGGACATTCCCGCTGACCACGAACAAACCCACTACGAAGGTTCGAATACGATTGTTTCTCACTACAACAATCAGTTTGATCTGATCTTTGGGGCGATTCTTCAGTTTGCCGCGTCAGCCGATTTACGGTGGATCGATCTTTTTGATCCGCTCGCCAGGCACGTGATGGACATCGACATCTATCACACCACGCAGGATCGCGAGGTCTTCAATGGCGGGTTATTCTGGCACACCGACCATTATGTCGATGCCAGAACTGCGACTCACCGCACGTATTCCCGTGAGAATCAAAAACCGGGTCGTCCTTATGGTGGCGGACCTGGCAACGAACATAACTACACGACCGGATTGCTTTACTATTTCTATCTGACTGGCAACCCGGAAGCGCGCGAATCTGTTCTGCTGCTGGCGGACTGGGTTCTGCGGATGGACGACGGCAGAAACACAATCTTCGGGATTCTGGATGATGGGCCGACGGGACATGCTTCTGCCACTGTGTTTGAAGATTTTCACGGGCCAGGCCGCGGAGCCGGAAATTCGATCAACGCGCTGTTGGATGCATGGCTGCTGACACGAGACGACCGATATCTTCTGAAGTCAGAAGAGCTGATTCGACGCTGCGTTCATCCTGAGCAGGACTTGCACTCCCTGCATCTGACTGATGCCGAGGGACACTGGTCTTACAGTGTGTTTCTTACTTCGCTCGGGCGATACCTGCTTATCAAGCAGGAAGCAGATCAACTGGATGAAATGTATTCGTACGCTCGGGAGACGATGCGACATTACGGCCGCTGGATGGTCGTCCATGAAAAACGCACCCTGAGTGAACCGGACAAGCTCGAATATCCGACAGAAGCCTGGGCCGCACAGGATTTCAGAAAAGCCAACACTCTTCGACTCGCCGCAAACTGCGAGGACGAACCGCGTCTGGCAGCTGCGATGCGATCGAAAGCGAGGGAACTTAACAACTTCGCGTGGAGTGACTTGTACGACTTTGGAGAGGCCCACCTGACAGCAAGATGCCTTTCGATTCTGATGACGGAAGGACAGCGGGATCTGTTCCATCGGACGTGTGCTCCGCAACCCATCCCGTCTGGTGAACTCCAGTGGCGCCAATCGCCGGAATGTGCAGCACAGTGGTCAATGTTTATTCCTCAAAAAGAACGAGTGCGGCGAATTCTGAAATCTCCTGTTCACCTGGCCGGAGCCGTTGTTCGCGCACTCAATCCCAACCGTTGTCGCCGGGCAATTCAGGCCTTCCGTCGACAAATCTGATTTATCGGATCAGCAGCACACTTTGCCCGGTCCATGAGTTCATCGAAAACGAGTACCCCGATCCATGATTCAGGCTGTCAGGAAAACCATTCACGACATTCCGCAAACGGATGATCGTCCCACGATCTGCCATGTCATCCACGCACTGGGTGTGGGTGGAGCAGAAGTGCTTGTGAATAACATGGTGCGATGTCTGTCGGACGAGTTTCGATGCATCGTGGCAGTGCTGGACGAGATTGGCCAAATCGGTGATCAACTGATCCGGGATGGAATCATCGTTGAGCACCTGCATCGTCAGCCGGGTATCGATCGCGGCTGTGCCAGGCGACTGAAGGCGTTCGCGGATAAGCACGGGGCCGCAATCCTGCACGCTCATCAGTACACGCCATTCTTTCAGTCTGTACTGAGCCGAGGGCTGACCGGAACCCGACCGGTTGTTTTCACAGAACATGGACGGCATTTCCCTGACATCCCCAGCCGTAAACGAAGCCTTGTCAACCGTCTGCTGCTGAGAAAACATGACCGGTTGTTCGGCGTTGGCGAGGCGACTCGTCAGGCACTTATTGACAACGAAGGACTTCCTGCGTCACGGGTGGAGACGATCTACAACGGAGTTGACCTGGAGGCCATGCGAATCCTCGATCCAGGCGCGCGTTCTGCCGTCAGAAAGGAATTTGGCATTGGAAAAGACGACTTCCTCATTGTCCAGATTGCTCGACTCCACGAACTCAAAGATCACCAGACGGCCCTGAAAGTCATGGATGTGGTTCGCCGCCGTCAACCCACGGCCAAACTGTTAATTGTTGGCGACGGAGAACAACGCGCAGCAATTGAATGCAGCGTTGCAGCACTCGGATTGGAATCCAATGTTATTCTCGCCGGTACCCGAAGTGATATCGGACGGCTGCTGTGTGCCAGCGATGCATTCCTGTTGACAAGTATCAGCGAAGGTATCCCGTTGACGGTGATCGAAGCCATGGCGGCCGAACGACCAGTCGTTTCGACATCCGTTGGTGGCATCGCCGAAATGGTAGAACACGGCCGGTCCGGATTCCTGGCTCCGGCGGGAGACTTCGAAGGGCTGGCCAGTCACCTTCTGAACCTGGCATCTGGCAGCGACCTGCGGCAGACCACAGGAAGAGCTGGCTCGCAGATCGCAACCCGAAAGTTCTCACAGAACGCGATGATGAACAGCTATCGCCAGGTCTATCGCGAATTAATTTCCATCAGAAAGCCCCAAATCAACCGGGCTGCGGATAACGGAGTCAACACATGATCGCTGCTGTCGATTCCCAGGCACACACCCAAACAAATGTGTCGCAGGGTTCACTGATTGTCTTCTCTGATGACTGGGGGCGACACCCATCATCGTGTCAGCATCTGGTCAAACACCTTCTGGATGACTACTCAGTCTTGTGGGTCAACACCATCGGCACGCGCGCCCCGCGACTGGACTGGGCGACCATGGCACGTGTCGCAGAAAAACTCAAACAATGGTCCGGCATTTCACGATCGGGCTCCTCAAAGTCAGCGGAAGCGGAACACGATCCCGAGTTCGGTCATACCCGCAAAACACACGCCCACTCGCACCCGAATTTGTCCGTCGTGAATCCGAAAATGTGGCCATGGTTCGGACGGGACTTCGATCGCAAGCTGAATCAATGGCTGCTTTGTCGTCAGCTCTCACCTCTGATCGAAAAACTTCCCAAGCCGGTTTATGCCATCACGACACTGCCGCTGACGGCCGATTTGCCGGCAGTATTGCCAGTGCATCGATGGCTCTATTACTGCGTCGACGACTTTTCGCAATGGCCGGGGCTGGACGGAAACACTCTGCGACGCATGGACAGCGCCATGATTCGTGCCGCGGATTCACTGGTCGCTGTCAGTGAAAATCTTCAGCGAATGATCGCAGATGAAGGTCGTACTTCGACGCTGCTCACTCATGGTGTCGACCAGGATTTCTGGCGTTCTCCGGACCGACGACCATCGATGTCCCACCTGTTACCCGAGGGATCGATCGTGTTCTGGGGCGTTGTCGACCGGAGGATGGATGTTGCGACTGTCAGAATGCTGTCACGGGACCTTGCCGCGGAAGATTCTTCGCAAGGCCGTCAGGCGGCAACTCGAATTGTGCTGATTGGACCTCAACAGGATCCGGATCCGGCCTTGTTGGCTCTTCCCAATGTCCTGTCGCTGGCAGCCCAACCGCTGGAGCATCTGCCAGCCATCGCGCAGGAAGCGGACGTACTGATCATGCCGTATGCCGACCTTCCGGTAACTCGCGCTATGCAGCCACTGAAGCTGAAGGAATACCTTGCCACAGGAAAGCCAGTGGTCGTCAACAAGCTTCCGGCGACCGACGAGTGGGAAAACAGCATGGACGTTGCCAGCTCACCGGAAGAATTCAGCCGGTTTGTCCGCCTGCGAAAAATGACGGGGGTCACAACACAGCAACTGTCAGATCGCCAGCGACTCGCTGATGAAAACTGGCAGGCGAAAGCGAGACACCTGGAAGCCGCAATGCGTGACTTCTGCCCGTTCAACACAACCAGCCCCTGTCCGCGAACGTCCGGGCTTTACGGATCAGGCAAGACATCCGGAGCGAGCATTCGAGCGGCAGAATCCGTCTGAACGACGCCATGAATCAGAAGAAACAATTTTGCGGTCAGAGAATCATTTCATGAAAAACAAACCATTTGTATTGCACACGCGAGTCGTCACCGGGACAGGTGGTGGACCGGAAAAGACGATCCTGAATTCTCCCCGCTATCTCAAGCGTTACGGAATCGATTCGGCCTGCTTATTCATGCGACCACCGGGTGACCCCGGCTTCGAAACGATCGAAAAAAAGGCAGCGATTGCGGATGCAGAGGTACTGGGCATCGATGACAACGGCCCGCTTGACTTTGGCGTTATTCGCCAGTGCATCCGAATCTGCCGCGAACGCAATGTATCCATCTGGCATGCGCACGACTACAAGAGTAACGCTCTCGGGCTTGTCGTGAAATGTTTTCATCCGATGCATCTGGTTACGACAGCGCACGGGTGGGTCCGATTTACATCGCGGACGCCGTTGTACTACAAGATCGACCGATTCTGTATGAAACGATACGACAAAGTCATCTGTGTATCGTCTGACCTGTATGACCAGTGTGAATCACTGCCGATCGAAGATTCTCGACTGCACCTTGTCGACAATGCGATTGTCCTTGAGGACTACAAGACAGAGCCTCCCGGACTGCCGGACCGTGCAAGATTCGGACTGGATTCTCAGGCCTTTGTGATTGGTGCCGCAGGACGACTGTCTGAAGAAAAAGGGTTTCATCATTTGATTGATGCTGTGGGCCAGCTGATCCGAAACGGCATGAACGTCCGCCTTCTGATCGCGGGCGAAGGACATCTTCGAGCTCAGTTGCAGAGCCAGATTGACGATCTGCAGCTGCCCGATTCCATCAGACTTGTTGGCTTTCTCGCTGACCCTCGGGAATTGTATCAGGCCATTGACTTGTTCGTGCTGAGCAGTTTAAGAGAAGGCCTGCCGAATGTCGTTCTGGAAGCAATGGCATCCAAACGCCCAGTGGTCGCTACCAACTGCAATGGAATCCCCAGACTGATTGCCGATGGAAAAAACGGACTGATTGTGAAGCCCGATAATCCGAAGGCAGCTTTCGTGCGATTCAAGGTGTGTGCAGTCAGCAGAACTGACTGCTCGCGCCTAACTGCTGCAGGTCGCCGCACCCTTGAAGAAAAGATTCTGTTTTGACAAACGCATGAAGAAGATTGTCGATATCTACAGGCAACTCGACAGTGGCTTGTCGTCTCGCATTGCTTCTCAGGCAAAACAGGAAGCGTCTGGAACCACCGATGATTGCGCGTCTCACGTTGTGGTCACACAACGATAAGACGGCTTTGATTTTTCACGTTGCGTAATCACCCATTGCATTCAAGACAACAACGCCATGTTTACTACGATTCAAACAGCAAACGCAACCTGTGTCAGGTGCGAGACTTCTCCGCCAGCCGGATGGAACGGCTATCTTCAGAAGTGGAGTTATGACGGATTCCATCTTCGGACGGAGTGGGCAGACGTCTTCTCATTATCACTACGACATCAACCCTGGTACTTGTGGGTAGAACAGGACGATCGAATCGTTGGAGTGTTGCCGCTGATGTACATCGAGGGGCCTGTCTTCGGAAGATTTCTGGCGAGCCAGCCGTACCTGAACACAGGCGGGGTTCTGGCAGACACTGGTGATATTGAACGACGCCTGATCGATCAAGCCATCATTCTGGCAGACAAACTGGATGTCAGGCACCTGGAATTGCGTCATGAAAGGCATGTCGATCACCCTGCCCTGAATGGCACGAGTACAGAAAAAGTACACATGCGACTGGCTCTGCCGAACACAACCGATGAACTTTGGGACGGGCTGAAATCAAAACTCCGAAGCCAGATCCGGAAGCCTCTGAATAACCCTGAGCTACGGGTCGGGTTTGGTGGCCACGAACGATTGAATGAGTTCTATGACATCTTTTGTCGCAATATGCGCGACCTGGGAACGCCGCCATTCAGCAGGCAGCTGTTTGCACAAATGCTCGACAAGTTTGGCGACAATGCTGAAATCTGCACCGTAACACTGAACGGCAATCCCGTGGCCTCTGGCTTTCTGTTGCACGGCCCCGAAGTCACGCTGATTCCAAGTGCCAGTTCATTGCGTGAATACAATCAAACCAGTTGCAACTTGTTGATGTACTGGCATGTTTTGAGTCGCGCGGTGGAGCGTGGACAGAAAGTGTTTGACTTCGGACGAAGTTCTCAAAACAGCGGGACGTACAAATTCAAACAGCAGTGGGGTTCTGACGAATATCCCGCTATTTGGCAGTACTACAGCCGTCGCGGGGATGCCGGGGACATGCGACCAGGCAGTGGGCGATTCAATCGCGTTATTGAAATCTGGAAACGACTTCCTGTTTGGTTCACCCGGGTGATTGGCCCCACGATCGTGCGGGGAATCCCATAAACAGAATGTCCTGAACCGCTGATCGCATCGGTTTGCGCGATTCATTCAGAGAAAGAGATTTTGAGGGCGGAAGCATTTTTCCATCTTCCAGGTGTTTCAAGCCCTCCGTGAACCGGACAAAGAGTCCATTTCTCACACAGCTGGATCGGATCGACCTATGCTTCCAGAACGAACCAATGGCGGCACCCGGTCCGCAACCGCAACGCTGTCGTTCTTCTGGCGGCCACAATATTTGAGCAGGAGGGTGTCACCCTCCGGCAGGAATTCACCATGACTCCTCTTTCATCAGGATCGACAGACTCTGTCCTGGAAGAAATTCGATCGACGATTGCATCCTTCGAATCTCTGCGAAGTGCGGCCAGCGCGCGTCGCAATGAACAGCCGGGAAGTTCCAGTGGAGCTTCGGCTCCACAGTTGCTCGCTAAGATTACGGCACCGAAGAAAGTGGAAGAGAAGTCCGCAACTCAGCCTGCGGCTGCTCAAGCAGTTCGAAAGACTGTCGCCCCCCCAGTTCGATCAGTCTTTAGTGAGATGCCCACCATTCCCACGACCATTCGAAAAGCGACACTGCATGAATCTGCAGCCAGCTCCAGTTTGACCGAGGAAGAAACCAAACCTGATCGCCAGGACGCACAGGTGAACATCAACGCCGAGCAGGACGCAACAGATCCGATTGTGAAGGCGCCCGCTGAACATTCTTCGAAAGAGCCTGCTCGCGCGGCGGACAAAGAGGCTGTGGAAAAAGGTCAGGAAGAAACGCCGAAGCCGATCATTACTCCGAACGTCAGTTTGCGGGCCGTCGACAAAACAGCAAAGATCATGATTGTTGACGACGAACCTCTGAACCTGATGACGTTCCGCCAGCATCTGAAGATGGAAGGCTATGAGAATTTCATTACGACCAGTGATCCTCGGGAAGCGATGAGGCTGCTTCGCACCGAGCAACCGGATGTCATGCTGCTCGATATCAGAATGCCTGAGATCAGTGGACTCGACATTCTGCGAGTCATCGGTCTGGATCCGATTCTTCAGCACATTCCTGTGCTGATCCTGACGGCCGCAACTGATCCCGAAACAAGAAAACAGGCTTTGGATCTGGGGGCAAGTGACTTCCTTCAAAAGCCGATCGATCCGAATGAGCTTCTGCCCCGGGTTCGCAACGCCATCGTTATCAAGAAACACTATGACATGGCTGCCAGTGAGGCTGCGCGGCTGGAACTTCAGGTAGAACGGCGAACTCGTCAGCTGGAAGCAACCCGACAACAATTGATCCTCTGCCTGGCTCGTGCGGCCGAGCACAGAGACAATGACACAGGAAACCACGTGATCCGCGTTGGGCGATACACGTCAATCATTGCAAAACAAATGGGATATGCCGAGCACAAGCTTGAGATGCTTGAACAAGCGGCACAGCTGCATGATGTCGGAAAAATCGGGATCCCTGACTCTATCCTGTTTAAACCGGGCAAGCTTCATCAGGATGAATACAACCTGATGAAGCGACATTGTGCTCTGGGCAAGCAGATCATCGAACCGATTTCGGAGAAGGAATGGAGCATCCTGAAGACGCATACTCGCATCGGCGAAAGCATGCTGCATGTGCGATCTTCATCGTTGTTGATGCTGGCGGCCCGCATCGCGCAGACGCACCACGAACACTGGAATGGCAATGGTTATCCGCTCGGCTTGAAGGGCGAAGATATTCCACTGGAAGGACGCATTGTGGCTGTTGCGGATGTGTTTGATGCACTCTCCAGCCGTCGGCCCTACAAAGAGCCGTTTCCTCGACAAAAGTGCTTTGATATTCTGGCCGAAGGCCGTGGAAATCAATTCGATCCGGCGGTACTTGACGCATTTTTTGCGTGTGCCGAGGAAATCGTGGAAGTCCAGCTGCTGCTCATGGATGAAGAAGACCGCATTCCGAAAAGCGAATGGGAATCGGTCGCAGCAAATTCACTCAAAGAGGCCTGACTGCGAGAAAACTTTTAACCCCGATGCCGAGCAGTTGTTCGGACAAGGAAGAACCGGGGTCGTGGTATCACAGTTGGTGGTTTCACGGCTGGTGGTTTCACGGCTGGTGGTTTCACAGTTCGTGATATCAACGTGGGATGTAATTCAGCGTGTAGTACGCAACGTCGTGAAGCAGTGGCTGGGCGCTGATGTTTCGCAGACCAGCCGCACGAAGTTCGTGTACGTGGCCCCGCTGCAATCCATCGATGGTCAGCTTCACTTTCAGGTGATCATCAGAAACGACAGCGTTTGTGATTGTTGGCTTCGTGTGATCGACTTCCGGGCTGCCATAGGAAGACTGAAAAATATAGCAGTATGTTTCCATGCTGTATGATTCAACCGCGCCAGCTGTCACGGGATCTACGGGCTGCGTGAAGCTCAGTTCGAATCCGTCGGGCTGTGCACGCATCTCCTGAATTTCGAAAGGAATCCTGCCGGTCCAGTGCAAACGCTCCAGCGCGAATGGAGCTGTCCCGCGGGACCCCCATCCACGGTTTGTTCCACCAACAAACAAACTGCCATCATCCGTCATTCGCAGAGCGAGACTTCCTGACGCCATGCCTTCGCGGAATGGAAAACAAGCGCCCTGATAATGCCCGTCGATTTGTTCGAGGAAGCAGCGCATAACGGTACTATGGGTAACATCCCCGACAAACAACTGTTCCCTGAACGGTCCGAACTTTCCATCACTGTTGTCGCAGGCAATTCCGCTGGCTGATTGGCCCATCTTCTGGTACGGGAACAGAATTGCAGGAGGTTCGTATTCAGGAATCCTGTCTGCTTCGATCATGATACGGCTGCCGCTGTCCGGTTCCTTTGGTGCAGAATCTGCACCTCCTTCGGTACGGGCGTACCATTTGTTGCCGGCGGGATGTCCCTGGAACGAACCGGGTCTTAACCATTTCAAACTGCATGTCCCGTTCCACGGTCCCTGATTGTCCGTGTAGAAGACGTCGCCTTTTGCATTGAAGGCAATACCTCCGGGAGAACGGATGCCGCTGCAGGTGGGAATCATCCGACCACTTTCGTCAATGCGAAGAGCCCAGCCTCGCCACGGCGAATCACTTCCAAACGAACCTGTCAGACACAGAACAACCCACATGTTGCCGTCTTTGTCGAATGGTGAACCGAACGCGTATTCGTGGTAGTCACCGTTGATTCCCCAACTGTCGTTGAAAGTTTCTATTTCATCCGCCACGCCGTCGTCATCTGTATCTCGAAGTCGCGTTACCTCGCATCTCTGCGTCGCGTACAGCCAGCCATCTTTGAAACTTAATCCCAGGACTTCATGCAACCCCTGGGCAAATAACTCGAATCGAGCTGCATCAGGATCACCGCTCCAGGCATTGTGAATCCGGTAAATGTCGCCTCGACGAGTTGAGACGGCCAGCGTCCCGTCGGGCAGAGGTTCGACAGCGCCTGCCTCCAGCACAATGTCTTTCGGCACCGTATAACGAACCGCCGGATAAAAGTCTGTTTCAACCGGTTGCGACATTTCAGTGGGCGCTGCTGTCGATGATTCTGCACCGTCGGGAGAATCGATTTTCTGAGCGTGCAGAAGGGGCTGGTTCGAGAAAGCCACACAGAAGCAGACAACGGAAACAACGATTGGCCATTTCATTCGACAAGTTTCCCTGCAGGTCTCCCGCGTATCACCATTCCGGGACAGCAGGATAAAGTTGGATTCACTTTGCAGCGGGAATTATTGCAGCGTGGCACGACTCATCAAAGCACCCGGCGGAAATCGTAATGAGATCACCACAAATTCGTGACCATCAGATGCCGGGTCCAGGAGGAGGCAGTCTGACCAACACGGGGCCTGGATGACGTTCTGCGTACAAACTTTGTTCACGAATCCCCGGAATTTTCCGCTTCAGGGTTAACGATCGAGCGGTGAAAAAACCGGCTGCCCAATAGCGCGGTGGAGTTGGAACTGGGCTTCGTTGTAGTCAAACACCGCTTGAAGATATCCCAGTCTTGCATCTTCCAGCGCCCGAACTGACTGAAGAGCTTCGATTGGAAGCCCCTGCCCATTGCGAATTCGGTCAAGGTTCCTGGCGACCGAGTTTTCGGCAGATTCAATACCCTGCTCCGCCACGTGAATCCGATCCAGCCGAAACCTGGCCTGCATGCAGGCCTCATTGACTTCACGAGCGACCTGATCCATCAGCCGAACCTGTCGAAAGCGAGCCTGTTCGACCTGAGCAACCGCACCTCTGCGTGCCGCTTGTTCGCCATAGCCGAGCCCTCGTAACTCCCAGGTGACTGCCGCGTCCATGTCCATCCGATGATCAAAGTTGCCGCTCGTCATGCCCTGCCCACCTCCAAAACCGGAGTGGCTCAGTCCGAGCAGGACGCTCGGAACAAACGGTGCGTATTTCTGACGCTGAAAACGTTCACAGGCGGCCGCAACCAGGCACTGGGCCTCCTTTAGCTCCGGCCGATAATGCAGCCCCTGACTAATCAGACTGGCCGGATCATCGGACGCATTCACCAGTTGGATTGGCACTAACGCTGTCTCAGCCGGCACGATTCTCTGACTGCTGGAAGCGCTGATGGCTTCAACCAGCCGAATACTTGCCACTTCCGCCTGTTCCTTTGCCACAAGAACACGCGATGAAGAAAGAGTTTGTTCGGTGGCAAGCCGGTCGGCATCCGATTGAAGTCCCTGCCCGGCTTCCGCGAAATCTGCGGTGATCTTATGAAGCTGTTGAATTCTTCCCATCGAATCTGAAAGGATCGCAACACGTTGTTCGGCCGTCAGAAGTTCGAGCCATGCCAGAGACGCACTCAGTAGTTGATCATTGACCGCTGCCGTCGCGGCATGATTGCTCGCCCACAAACTCTTTTCCGCGATGGAAGGAGCAAAAATTGCATCGGCCACATGAAAGCGGGCGACGATCCCCGGATTGGGTGTCGTTCCTGCACCAACAGCTCCAGCCCCCAGACCAGCCTGAAGCGACGAACGATTCACGTCCTGAATGGTGCCGTTGCTGGCCTGCAAATTGCCATCGTGTTGATGGAAACTTACACCGGCCTGAATCGAAGGTAACCAGAGTGTCTGAGCACGCAACTGTTCGGCATAGGCTTCCTGTGCTCTCCATCGAGCAAACCCGACAGCCGGGTGCTGGCCCCCCACAACCGAGAGTACCGTCCCCAGATCCATCGCGCGGGTGCTGCCTGAGCCGTGAGAAGATGAGACCGCCGTTCCACTATCTGTTCCGGGCAACTCAACACTGCCTGAGACCAGTTGAATGTACTTCGCACCCACCTGACCGCTTGGGACAAGGTCCCCGGCATCGCGACCATCGACATTTTTACTGCTGTCGGCGTCGCTTGCTGTTGCAGAATCCGGATAGGTATCCGTCAGGGACGGCGTTGCGCTGGATTGGGCCTGTTGATGCCCCTGCAGGGCCGGAGTGGACGCAAATTGCCTGCGAGTTGTGCAACCGGCCAGCGAACAGAAAACGAGGCAAAACGAAACCAAACTCGCAGGGATCGGGCGTTGCTTGAGTATTCGTGACATTCGCTTTCGACTCCGTCCGACCTGGGCACGCGGCGTCCATTCCTTGACGCGTTTCGACCGTCATCGGCAATCGGCAGGCAGAAGCTGCGTCCGAACAGCCCAACCTTTTACCCCTTCGAACAGGTATCGTCAGGCAATGCAAATTTGACACTCTTGACGATTGCACCGGTCTGAACCGGGCGAGACCGATTGCATCAAATGTACGGGCTGAATCCGGCTTGATTCTTTCGGCATGCTGCTGACAGGCAATACAATACCGCCAGCCGACACACAGAATGAGTGTGTGAGGTCAGGTACAACCGGGCGAAGCCAGACAGGATCAAGCCGGGTACAGTTCATTTTTCAGCCAAGGATCGCAGAGAGACATGTACATTCCCCAAGACTTCGCAGGGAAGTCCCCAATGTCGTCAGCATGGCGATGGTTGTGCAATGCACTGTGGTCGTTCGTGGTGGCTGTGACAACGCTGTCATTCGCGACAACGCCGTCATTTTCGCAGGCACAGGAAGTAAAACCGGAAACTGTGGCAGTTCGAGCCGTGGCTGTTGTTCGGCAACAAGTGACCCGCACGACGACTCAACCAGCTACGATCGAACCGTATTATCAGGCAGAGATTCGGTCCAGGCTGGCCGAATACGTTCTGGAAGTCAAAGTGGACATCGGAGACGTCGTCAGGAAAGACGATGTTCTCGCCACGCTGGACATTCCCGAAATGTCGAAGCAGGCTGAGATCATTCAGGCTCGCATCAGGCGGCTGCGGGCAGAAGAGCAGAGCGCGGCAGCCGGTATCGCAATGGCAGAGGCGTCGATCAAATCCGCCCTGGCTTTGCTGGAACAGGCAAAGTCACAGGTTGCGATGGATGATGCGTTGCTGAAGGCAGCGACTGCCGAAGCGGACCGTATGAAAGATCTGGTCAGCCGCGGAGCCAGCGAACCGAGACTACTCGACGAAGCTGTCCGCAAACGTGATGCCGCGAACGCAAGCCGACAAGCGACAATGTCCGCCATTGCCTCCGCACAGGCGAATGTCGTTGTGGCTGAATCGAAAAAAGCGGCGGCCCAGGCCAGCGATGATGTCGCGAGAGCCGAAACAGAAATCGCGATCGCAGAACTTGCCCGACTGAAGGTAACGATGAACTTTGCTCAACTGAAGGCGCCGTTTTCGGGAATCGTCACTGAACGAAACGTCAATCCTGGAGATTTGGTCAGTTCCGGAAACGGTTCCCATTCTGCCAGGCCCTTATTCGTGATCAACCAGATTGACAAGGTGCGATGCCACCTTGCTATTCCTGAGCGAGATGCAGCCTTCGTTCGTCGCGGCGACAGGATTTTGCTCAGGTTACCTTCATTCGCCGGTGAAACATTCGAAACACAAGTCACGCGAACGAATCAAAGCCTCGACCACGAAACTCGAACAATGCTTGTGGAGGCAGAAATACCGAATCCTGATGGAAAGTTGCTGCCGGGTATGTTTGGACAGGCCACTCTTTCGTTGCAGGCCCCCGCAACCGTAAGTGTCCTGCCATCTCGAGCGGTTCGGTTTGATGCAAAGGGAAACGCCCGAGTCTTCCTGATCAGCGAAGACAACATCGTCGCGGTCAGGGAGATTGAGATATTGTCGGACGACGGCCAGATGCTTCAGGTTGCAGGAGTCGAACCGGGCCAGCGAGTCATTGATGCGCATCTGCAGCGGTTTGTGGACGGACAACAGGTTCGGGTGCTCAGCCCGTAGCCGCTTCACAAACGGCTGCAACAGACCGATTTCGAATCCGCAACACAGTCAACCATTTCCATCGTCGGCCGCCCATTCATGATCAATTTTTCGCTGCGAAATCCTTTTGCCGTTCTGGCTGCGACCATCGCACTCTGCCTACTGGGAGCAGCCGTCATCCCGGGAATCACTGTTGACATTCTTCCCGACTTCAAAAAACCGGTTGTGGTCAGCTTCTTTTCGTACCCCGGGCTTCCAACTCCGGAGATGGAAAAATCCGTGACCGCGCGCGTTGAACGCGCGCTTACTCTGGCCGGACACATCGAACATCAGGAGTCAAGAACTGTTTCCGGTGCTGCAGTGATCAAAGTGTTCTTCCAGCCCGGGACAGATCCAAGCTCCGCGATGAATGACATCGTAAATCTGGAAGCCAGTGACATGTTCCATCTGCCACCAGGCATTGAATGGCCATTCACACTGCGCAGCGAACCGTCCAATCTGCCTGTTGTACTTGCGGCCATCTCCGGCGAAGGTTTGTCAGAAACCGAACTGTACAAGATTGGCTACTATGCCGTTCGAAACAAAATGGGTGGGCTGCAGGGAGTTCAGATTCCGCATCCATTCGGTGGCAAGTTTCGTCAGATGATGGTCTATGTCGACCCCGTGAAACTGATGGCCCACCAGCTCAGCGCAACCGACGTTGTTGACGCTATGCGGAAGGCCAATCTGGTATTGGCAGCGGGGACGGCAGAAATCGGTGACATCGACTATCAGATCCATCCCGTGAACACGCTGCCGACAACAGCCGACATTGAAAACATCGTCGTTGCCGTTCGCAATCAGAAGCCGATCTTCATTCGTGATATCGGCAGAGCCGTTGACGATGCCGCGCTTCAGTACAACATTGTCCGCGTAAACGGTGTTCGCAGTGTTTACTGCCCACTGCTGCGGGAACCCGGTCAAAACACCATTGAGACTGTTGATCGGATTTACGAAGGCATCAAGCGCGAAATCCCGAAAATGAAAGCCAACGGGGACATCCCGGAAGCCACAGAAATTGCCATGGTCGCAGATCAGTCCGGCTATATTCGCAACGCAATGAAGAACCTTTACAACGAAATTGTTCTGGGCGCCATTCTGGTGGCAGTCGTTGTATTGATATTTCTTCGCCGCGTCGTGCCTACGATCGTTATCGTCTCGCTCATTGGCTTGAGTATTCTGATCGGTGCACTGGGATTTGCACTGACCGGCAACACCATCAACGTCATGACGCTGGGCGGGCTGGCTCTTGCCATTGGCACTGTGGTCGATGCCGGCATTGTGGTTGTAGAAAACATTATCCGTCATCAGCGCATGGGCAAAACTCCATTACATGCTGCCGCCGAAGGGACACAGGAAGTTTCCGGGGCCATTCTGGCCGGCACCGCGACGACCCTGGCCGTCTTTCTGCCGGCCGTATTCCTGACAGGCATCATCAAGTACCTGTTTGAACCGCTCTCCTTTGCAGCAACTTTTACTATCGGTGCTTCATATATTCTGGCGCTGACGGTGGTCCCCGCATTCTGTGCATCGTTTATTCGGGAGAAGGTACAGCCGGACCAACCCGCGGACGCACCTGCTGAATCGGCGAAGCCTCGAGGCCTTTACGGTCATCTGCTTTCCGCCGCACTGAAGGTACCAGTGCTGGTGACCACGTTGCTGCTGCTGGGAACTGGCGCTTGCGCTTTGCTGTGGCCGATGCTGGGTTCAGAACTGTTTCCACAAGTGGATTCTGGTTCATTCGAATTACGCATTAAGACGCTGCCAGGAACGCGGCTGGAGAAAACAGAAGAGCTGGTCATTCAGCTTGAATCAGCCATCCGGGAAATCATCCCCGAAGACGAAATTGAGGCCCTGATTGCGAATATCGGTTTGCCCGTCGGCAAGGGTGCCGGGTTTTCCACAGTGCTGAGTTCCAACTCGGGGCCCGACACAGCGTACCTGATAGTGAACCTGAAACAGCAGGGACGTCAGACCAGCACAACGACTTATGTTGACCGACTGCGAACGAAACTGCAGGCCGAATTTCCGATGGAGCAGTTCCTGTTTGTCTCGGGCGGAATCGTGAACATGGCCCTCAGCGAAGGCATTCCCGCGCCAATCAGCGTTCAGGTCTCCGGAGGCTCTGCAGCCGTCATGCGTGAGACGGCGGAGAGCGTCGTTGCGGCTATCAAGAACGTGGAAGGAGCCGTCGATGTCCAGATTGCTCAGTCGCTGGAATACCCTCAGTTCGATATTCAGGTTGATCGCACTCGAGCTCGTTACCTGGGGATCGATCAGCAACAGGTTGCAGAAACAATTCTGACATCACTGGGTTCGAGTCTGGGTTATTCCTCCACGATCTGGATTGATCCGAGCGGCACGGATTTTTTCATGGGTGTGCAATATGAAACCAATCAACTGGACAGTCTGGAGGATATTCGAAACATTCCGCTGTCCCTCCAGACCAGCAACGGTCCGGTGACGATTCCGCTGTCGAACATCGCCGAGGTAAAGCGAATTACCATCCCGGGAGAAATCGCCCGATACAACATCAGCCCGGTTCACGACATCCACATCAACACCAGTGGCCGCGATGTGGGATCTGTTGCGAAAGACGTTGAAGCTGCGCTGGCTGGCATTGAGACAGGCAAAGGAGTCAGCCTGCGAATCCGCGGCCCCGTCGATACCATGAAATCGGGAACCCGCATGCTGAGCACCGGACTCGCCGTCGGTTCGCTGCTGGTCTATCTCGTGCTGATGGCGCAATTCAAATCCTTTGTCGATCCTCTCATCATCATGCTGGCAGTCCCTCTGGGTATTGGGGGGGTGCTATTGGTTCTGTACTTCACAAACACAACAATCAACATCCAGTCATTGATTGGCACACTCATGATGATCGGCGTCGTCGTCAACAACTCCATCCTTCTGGTGGAATTCGCAAATCGACAGATGGCGCTCGGCCTCTCATCCCGCGAAGCCGCTCTTTCCGCCGCGCAGACACGGTTAAGACCTATTTTGATGACATCCCTGACACTGGTGGCATCGATGCTGCCGCTGACTATTCAGCTGGCCCCCGGCAACGAAGCCATGATCCCGCTGGCTCGGGCACTCGTTGGGGGCATGGTGGTTTCGACAGGCCTGACACTGCTGCTGGTTCCATGCGTCTACGCCATCGTCCATCGCAACCGAAAGCTGCTGCCGTCAGCCGGATAGTCGTCGGTCAGCAGGGCAGAAAGACTGTTCGCTTCAGGCATTGCCGTAAGGCCTTGGCCGTCAACAGATTGCTGTGGCAGCAGGCTGATGTGGTAACAATCGAAACTCAACCGGCAAACCCCGATTCCACACGGCATCATTCAATTCCAATGAAATCAACGTCGATCAGCAGCGGCTGATTTCTTGACAGACTGATAATCGATAGACTTCCGCGCAATCGGAAACCCCTCTTTCGAACTTTCGCGTCCAGGTCTCGTGCAATGCCGTCTGTTAGTGATCGACTCCCGAATTACCGCTGGCCAGCTGAATGGGAAGAACACGACGCAACCTGGCTGGCATGGCCTGTCAGCAAAGAAACCTGGCCGGGGATCTTTGAACGAATTCCGGCAGCTTATGCAAAGCTGGTCGCTGCGATTGCACGATTCGAACCCGTCAAGCTCCTTGCTGGCGGTGACGGTGTGCTGGCATCCGCCGCCCCTTTGGTCTACGAAGCCTGTGAAGCATCAGGCAGCGCATTTGCGGTTGAATTCATTGATATCCCCGTCAACGATTCCTGGTGCCGGGATCACGGCCCGGTTTTTTTGACAGGCATAGAGGGCTCGCCCGAAGCGAAAAATGCCGTGATCATCGACTGGGACTACAACGCCTGGGGCGGAAAGTATCCGCCATGGGACGATGATGCCCTCGTCGCTCGTCGCGTCGCCCAGATGCTGCAGGTACCGACAATTCGACCCGGATTGATTCTGGAAGGTGGCGCGATTGAAGGCAATGGGAACGGCACAATTCTGACGACAACAAGCTGCCTGTTGAATCCCAACCGTAACCCGCAGGCAACTCAGCAATCCATGGAGGAAGCACTGTGTTTCTACATGCAGGCTCGGCATGTCGTCTGGTTGCCGGGTGAAGGAATCATCGGAGACGACACCGACGGTCATATCGATCAGGTGGCCCGTTTTGTTGACGAACGTCGCGTGCTGCTCGCAACGCCATGGCAGGAGGATGCACCGGAAGCCGAAGACCTTCGGGCCAACTGGTTCGCTGTGGCAAACAGCACAAACCAGTCCGGCGAATCACTGCTTCCAATCCCGCTCAGGATGCCATCACCAAAGTTTCAGCAGGGGAGTCGGCTTCCGGCGTGTTATTGCAACTACGCGCTGGTAAACGGCGGCGTGATTGTCCCTACTTTTCAGGACCCTTCTGCCGATGATGCGGCCCTGCAGGTCCTGCAGGACTGCTATCCCGATCGCACCGTTGTCGGGGTCGACGCTCTCGATCTGGTCTGGGGACTTGGAGCGATTCATTGTATGAGCCAGCAACAGCCTCGCTTCGGCTTGTGAAAATGCGGCCGAACGAGATAAGATTCGCCGAACCACTGAAATTGCCCATCTTGAAGTTTCAGTGAAGCCTGTTCTGACGGAACAGAACGCTAACAGCCCGTGAAAAAAGGAACCCGACGCATCTGCGAGGGATTGATGGCCCGTGAAAGCCTTGGAAAACGTCCCTCGCGAATGCGTCGGATACGTTTCGTAAGGTTGTTCAACGGGCTGTTAAGGACACGAAGTCATGCGAGAACCTGTCATCACAACCAAAGGCTCACGCAGCCGTCGAACCATTGCCACACTGACGTGGTCGGGATTGACACTGGGAGCAGCATTTCTTTGGTACGGCCGCGCAAAAGGGATGCCGAACTCGTCGATTGCTGAACCCGTAGCATTCCTTCTAGCAGCGTATGCAACGCTCTCCAGCATTTTTGCATGGATGCTTTACTCCCCCAATCGACGATCTTCAGAACAGTCCCCCGCTCTATTCCTTTCTGCAGCTTTCACTCTGTTGCCACCCTGTATCATTGCATTCTGCCTGCTGCCTCCGGAATCTGCTTTTCGAGGATGGCTGACCCTGGGCGTCTTTTGTCTGGCGATGCTTGCGGTTACAACGCCAGTGCCTCAGGAATTCTTTGCCGTGCCCCGCGATCGGGCAACTTACCTGAGACCAATCTCGAATGCCGCATTCGCGGGCCTGACAATTCATAATCCGGCGACGTCATTCGAAGCACTGACTGAAGTCCCGGCCCGACGCCAAACGCAACCGCGGCCCACGACACCTGCTCCGACATCGTGGCCAACAGATGGACGCGATCCCTGGCAGGATCCGTTTTACGGGACAGGAATTGCGCCGGTCGTCGCAGGAGCCCGAGCCCGAAGACGGAATCGTTCTTCGAACGGCACTGCTGAGAAAAACGTATCCGAAACGCACCCGGGTTCGGCACGCTATCCTTCAAACGAAGAAGCAGTCAATAAAACGGGCTCAACTACGAGTGTTCAGTCCGGTCTGAAATCGCCTTCACGACCGATTCATACAAAACAGGCTTACCCGCCCGCAGCACCGTTCGGATTCAGGCCACCGGAAGCCGGATCTGCTGCACCAGAAGTTACCCGATCCCCCCGAAGTGAACAAATCGACCGTGATGCAGTCAATGATTCGGCATTTGCCGACTGGGGGACACAGGACAGTAAGACACAGGATTTGAAATCGATCGCGCAGAACAACCTCGCATCGCCCGTTACCGGAGGTGCGGCGGCATTCCAGCGTGAATCATTCGATTCGGAATCTCACCGCGGCAGTACGCGGCCAAGGATTCCGGATGGTAAAACGGTCGTTCCGGAAAGGCGAGACCCACCACCGGTCATACTACCGGAACAATCGCAACCTCGTGAACTTCGCAGCGTCGATGATCAATTGTTGACGGGCATTCATTTTGAGCGAATGACCGACGAATACGGCAGCGAGATGGTGGAGGGCACGGCGCGGGTGAACTTTCTTGCAGGGCAGAAAAAGGCCAACGTCCACGTCCCATTCTCACCTCCACTTCCGGGTATTCCGGAAGTGGAATGTGAAGCTGTCGGATCCGATGTACTTCGTCTGAAGGTACCGGTACGCCAGTCCTACGGAATTCGCATCGAAGCGCGGCGATCTGATGCAGCAGAACCACTGGAAACAGAAATTGGTTTTGCTGCGGTCTACAGCCCGCCCAATCGAACTCCACGTTCCTGACTTACCGTTCTCAGCACTGCCAGAGCATCATGGCAACTCGCGGATACGAAGGTTACGAAATTCGATTGGTGAACCCTCGGATTCCAGACACAGGTACCCGGAAGCCGGAGAGCAACCTGTGCCTCCGGAGACTTCCTCGCCATTCACCCACAATCGCACTTCGCCATTGATAGCTCGAACATAGTAGTGATTCCATTCGCCAACCCCACGGCTGAGGTTCTTCGTGGGAAAGCTGCGTTTGCCATTTGGCGCGACGGGTGGAAAAGGTGTCATTGTCGCAGCCTTTGTCGGAAAGACGTCACCATTGGTTGTAAACCAGTCGGGTTCCTTTCCGGTGCGCTGACGATACTGGTCCGAATACCCATGGTCCAGAATCTGAACTTCAATGCCCATTGGCAGTTGGCCCGGAACCAGCGAGTCCAGCGACTCTTTGGTTGCCCAAAGGAATACCCCGGAATTCCCAGCCGATTTCAGATGTCGCCATTCAATCACAAGCTCAAAATTAGTCAACGGCCGAACAGAACGCACGACCCCAACGGGCTGTCCGGTACACTGAATGCCTCCGTCCTTCCAGGTCCAGGTGTCCTCGTTGCAGTTTGCATTGATGAAGTCCTCCTGATGCCATGACACCCAACCCGGCCCCGTTCCGTTGATTCGTGCCGAGGCGACGGCCAAATCCTGCCCGACAACGATGGAATCACCACTGGCAACAATCCACCAGGTGAGAATCAACGGTATCCACGAACCGGAGGCGCTCGGGGACGCCATTCTGCACCACTGAAACGAATGATCGAACCCAAAAGTCATGGTCGAAAGCTCCATCAGAATAAAGGTCAGGGAATCTGGCGAGGATCAGGAAAATGAGGGCTGCTAGGTTGCCCTCTCACCGCAGGCTGACATACTTCCGCAGCCATAGCAATGATGGGCGCAACGAAGTCGCCAAATCCATCACTCACCGTGCGAAGTCTGTCCTATGTCGTCACTTCAAATTGTTCCGCATCCGCATCCTGCACTTCGATGGAAATCGAAAGAACTTCGCCGCATTGACACCGACCTGAAGACCATGGTCGCGCAGATGTTTGAGCTCATGTACGAAGCGAAAGGCATCGGTCTGGCTGCCAATCAGGTTGCACTGCCATACCGCCTGTTCGTGATCAACCCCTCCGGAGATCCGGCGTTGAAGGATGAAGAGTTTGTTTTCATCAATCCGGAGATTGTCCGTCGTAATGGCAGCGAAGAATCAGAAGAAGGATGCCTGAGTCTTCCAGAGATTCATGGTCTTGTCCCCCGAGCAACCCGGATTGTCGTGGATGCATTTGACCTTGACGGTCAGCAATTCGAAATGGAACTGGGCGGGCTGGATGCACGTGTTGTACAACACGAAAATGACCACCTTGACGGCATACTGTTCCCGGATCGAATCAACCCCGAATCACAAAAGCAAATCGCACCTTTGATGGATGCTCTGGAGCGGGAATTTCGACAGCGGCAACAGGCGGGACAAGTGCTCTCCGACGAGAAACTGAAACAGCAGCTGATTGAACTGGAGGCGGCGCGGACCTGAAAAGCGGACAAAACGTCCCGAAGATCCTTCGCATTTTTTCGATAAGCCTGTGAGAATAGTGCCCGCCCGCGGCTGTTCGTGGGCGCAGTCAATCACTGGAGAGGGTGGGGAATCAGAGATGGCCCGCGTTACACTGTCGGTGCTGGAAGGTCTTGAACGGGGGCGCGTCTATCGCAACCTCGAAACCCCCATCAGCATCGGTCGCGAAGAAGACAATTCCATTCAGTTGAATGACGAACGCGTCAGCCGACTTCACGCGAAACTACAGGAAGATCAAGGGCTTGTTCTGTTCACCGACCTGCACAGCACAAATGGGAGTCGAGTGAATGGTCACCCGGTGCAGCTTCGGGTCCTGCGGGCCGGCGATCATATCCAGATTGGCCGCTGTACACTTCTTTACGGCAGTGACGAAGAAATCGAAGACCGCGCTAAGCGGCTGGGAGTGGATGTTCGCGCACTTCTGCCATGGCAGGGACCACCGAATGGGTCCGTCCCGGCGGGGGGACTGCCCGATGCGGAATTCAGCCTCTCTGATAATTTAACCATCGATAACATGATGGCTCCACTGTTCTTCGGGGAAGGACCACCGCTTCCGGATGCACTTTCAACATCACAGCGTGCTCGGTTATCCGATGTGCTGACATATATCCATGAACATTTGAACTGCATCGTGCAAACAGGTCGGGAAGCGGACGAACCCAGTCAGGGACAAATGCATGTCCCCTGGGAACGTTGGCAGAATCTCCTGCTTCTTCAGCGAGACCTCGCTCAATGGTTGCAACAGGTAGCCAACCCCGAGGATTAGAGTCCAGTCCTTAGGTCCGGAACCCAGAACACAATCGCACGGCAGAAATATTCGTTCGACAAATGAAGAAAGGGCCGCGAGCTTTTGCTCGCGGCCCTTTCCATGACTTTGATCCGGTGCGTGCCGACTGCACGCGGCGGATTACTTAGCCTGTTCGCCAGCGTCGTTGCAAACCAGACCGAAGTTTGCGTCACAGTCGCAAGCGTCAGCCTGATCGTTGTAAGACGCACCATAGGTTCGGGCTTTGATTCCGCCGGTTGCCTTGCGGCTGATGAAACCAGTTGTCTGGTAGCTCTGGCTGAAGTTGCCAAAAGCAGAAGACAGGTCGCTCAGCTCAGCAACGACTGCACACTGCAGTTCAACCAAACCAACGATCATACCCAGAACCAGAATTGTTCCGATGAGAACCAGCTCAGCTGACAGGATAACCCCAGCTTCGTCGTTCCAAAGAGACTTCAGCATTGTTGATTTCTTTCTGTATTTTTTTGAGAGAGATAGAGAGAGATTTGCGAATATGAAAATTCGCTGAGTTCGCGGCCGCGAAGCACCCACGGAAGTGAGTGGAACACCGATTGGCTTCAGTGCAGATCAGGCTCGTGGACCTCGATCTTTTCACTCGGTGAACGCATGTGTTGATTGCAAGCAACAGTCCGCACGGGTTGTTGCTGCAATGCCACAACGGCCACGGCGAGGCGCGGCGGGCGTAAGTCTCTGTCAATGCGGGAGTTGCAATGATTGATTATTTTTGCGACGAACAGCAAGCGCACAAAAAGCCAGTCCTGAGTGTAAAGCGACGTTTACAAAACGTCTTCTCAGGCTGCCAGGGGATCTTTGCAGTTGGGTGCCTGCACAGAGCCTAATTCCTGCGGCGACTTGGATTTCTGCGGGGGCGACACCACCCTCACAGCCAGCATAATCCATCCAGATATGTTATTCCGCACATTCTGTACCAGCAACAAAATCAGCGTCAGCGATTCGACTGATTCAGGTGCAGGTTTAGAAACGTAAGAACTTGCTGCTCATACTGGCCGGGATGGGCGGCCAGCAAGTCCACATGCCCGGCCCCCTCCACCAGCCAGATTCTCCTGGGCTCTTTGGCCGCGTTGAACAGACTGACCGTTTCTGCTGGTGTCGTATGGGGGTCATCACTTCCGGATATCACAAAGACGGGGCATCCTGCTTCACCGATCCGATCAATTGGCCGTAGATCGTCACGAGAGATTCCGAGACGAGGCGCCAGCTGCAGCAACAACAATTCAGCCGGGATGTAGCCAGGCCATTTGCCAAGCCTGCAGGAGTCTAGCGCGGTCAACCATTCGGGTTCGGCAATCTCGTATGCCATGCACCAGCACGATAATGCCCCGGCTATCAGGACAACGGCAGTGCCACCCTTTAATTGTTTCGCCCGAGTCGCTTTGAAAAGAAACATGAACGATGGGCAAGTCTGCTGGCGCTTCGCCGATAACCTGTCGTCGTGGTTTTGTCAGGTACGAACCTGTCAACCACGAAACAATCACCAGCGAAGTGGCAAGCAACGCCACAATCAGAAACGACCGAAACGCAAGTTTTCTGCCGACGCAGCGCCATCGCATGCGTTCCCCCGTTCCTTACAATGGTCCAGCGAGCCGGAAACTTGGGACGCATTATCGGGGCATTTCATCAGCACGGCAATGCACATTGATGGCCGGCGTTTCTGCTGACATTTGACGCGTCGCCGTGCCCAAATCCGGAACCGGAGGCGTCTGCCACCTGTCCGTTGAAAAACCGGGACAGGCATGCAGAACGACTGGAAACCATCGTGTTTTATGGTCTCCTGCTCAAGCCAGTCCCGTTTTCAACCGGCTGCAAAAGATCGAATCAAAGTGCGTGATTCTCAGACGGCACAGATTCTCAGACAACAAAGGCGAAGGCCGCGCTTCGATTACAGGGCATTCCCAGCATCTGGCGGTGCCTGCACTCAGCGGTCAGCATATCCTTGACCAGTTCGAGCGAAACCGTGCGTAAGTCGACATTTGCCTGAACGAGTGCATCGTAAACTGCCTGACCGGCGGAAGTTTCAAGGAGTGTCTGTTCCAGTTGAATATTGCCGATTCCCATTGGTCAATTCCTTTCGTATCCGTTTCTGCGGCTGTTCATAGCCTGAGCGAACTCTGGGACGATGTGTTACAGATTCGCATACCGCGCGCCGAAGCCGGACCCGCAAAGACAGAATCTCTTGCCAGGTCATAAGTCTCGACAAAACAACGAAATACGGCAGTATCTGCAGCGGCAGCTTTTGCCACGGAGCAGACAATCTGCAAGACTCTTGTCATCAGCCTGAGATCACGTGTCATCATCCGGACAGCATTTTTTGGGGAAGGTTCGCCGTTCCTGGCCACCAACGGCGCGCAGTGCTCATTTGGTTGAATAAGTTGCCATCCAGAGCATCTTTCGTGTGCAACTCTGACAATTCCGGGGAATAACCTTACAAATCAGTTTCTCTGTAAAACGGCCCCCGCAGAGGCATTGGAGCGGCTTCCGGCGACCCGACTTCACGAGTTGGGGATCGCCGGTATTCACGCGGGGCTTTGCATCCGTTAGCCCGATCACAGGAATTCCCCCGCCATCAGAAACCGAGATTCCCGTATGGACAGCTTTTCACTTCATTCACGCCGGCAATTGCTGAACCGAGCCGGGTGCGGATTCGGAACACTTGGCCTGATTCAACTGCTGGAAGAACAAGGGTGGCTGGAAGGCTCGTCAGCCGTCGCGGACGACGGACTTTCTCTGAACCCACTTGCATCGAAGGATGGCCATTTCGCTGCTCGAGCCAAACGTGTCATCTGGGTATTTATTAATGGCGGGCCAAGCCCCGTGGACACCTGGAACTACCGTCCCGAACTGACCCGGTGGAACGGAAAATCGATCCGGGATTTTGATCCGACGTTCAGCAACGAAACGGGTTTCTTCAAAAACGCCGTCGGGCACCTGATGCAATCACCATTCTCATTCACTCCCCGAGGCGAATGCGGAAAAATGGTGCCCGAAATTTTTCCGTGTCTGGGCGAACACGTCGACAAGATGTCTTTCCTGTTGTCCGGCTATACAGAATCCAACAACCATTCTCCCGCGTTGTTCGCGATGAACACCGGATTCGCGAGGATGGGGTTTCCGTGTGTCGGATCCTGGGTGACCTATGGACTGGGCAGCGAAAGCAACAATCTGCCTGCATTTGTCGTCATGAGCGATCCTAAAGGACGAGGCCTCCCCAAGGGAAATGCGGCCAACTGGAGCGCCGGCTTTCTGCCAGGCGCCTACCAGGGAACCTGGCTGAAGCCTTCGGGCGAGCCTGTGGACAATCTGGGTCGCCCTTTGACGATGTCTGAGTCCGGCCAGAGAAACGAGCTGAATTTGCTCCGCAACCTTAATGCGCTGCATCTGGCACAGCACCCGGCAGAGGGAGAGCTGGCCGCAAGGATCGAAAGCTTCGAACTGGCCTATCGAATGCAGTCTTCCGCACCGGAAGCCATGGATATCGCTTCCGAACCAAAACACATTCAGGAGCTGTATGGAATTGGGGAAGAACGGTGTGATCACTTCGCCCGGCAATGCCTCGTGGCTCGGCGGTTAGTCGAGCGAGGCGTGCGGTTTGTTCAAATCTATTCGGGTGGAATGGAAAACCAGCGATCCTGGGACGGACATTCGGACATCGAGGGAAATCACCGTCAGTTTGCAGGCGAAACCGACCAGCCTGTGGCAGGCTTACTCACCGATCTTTCAATGCGAGGTATGCTGGACGACACACTTGTGATCTGGTGTGGGGAGTTTGGCCGCTTGCCGATCGCCCAGACGGGAGCCAGACCGGGGCGCGACCATAACCCGCACAGTTTTTGTGCATGGATGGCCGGAGGCGGTGTCAAGGGTGGCGTGGACTACGGATCAAGTGACGAAATCGGCTACAAAGCCGCAGACAACAAAGTTCATATCAATGACCTTCACGCCACCATCCTTCACCTGCTGGGAATCGACCACGAGCGACTCACATATAAATACAACGGTCGCAGATTCCGCCTGACGGACGTTGCCGGGCGCGTCATTGAAGACATTTTGGCCTGACCCACAGAGTTAATACGCCCGTTCTTTTGCGGTTCGATTGACGTGCATCTAATCACGGAACACGTAAAAGGAGCGACAAATCATGAGCGTTGCAACCGATTCAACCCTGCGAGAAACAACTGTGAATGAGAACTCATCAACAACAATGACAGTGGCGATCTCGGGGGCAACAGGACTTGTCGGACAGGCACTCTCTCTGCGATTTCAGTCGCGAGGCGACAGGGTACTTTCGATCACGCGACGCGACGGAGACGGCTTTGACGATTCTGTACGCTGGGATCCATCGACCGGGCTCGTCAATCCAGCCCGGCTGGAGGGCATTGATGCAGTGGTCCATCTGGCCGGGGAAAACATCGCCGGCGGACGCTGGACAGACAGTCTCAAGAAGCGGCTCCGATCAAGTCGGATTCAGGGAACGCGGAGCCTCGTCGAATCCCTGAGCAAACTTAAGCACCGACCACGCACACTGGTTTGTGCATCGGCCATCGGCTACTACGGAGATCGGGGCGACGCAGCACTCACCGAAGATGCCAGCGCCGGCAATGGATTTTTGCCGGATCTCTGCCGCGACTGGGAAGCTGAAGCGATCAAAGCCGAAGAACTGGGCATGCGAGTTGTTTGCGTTCGCATCGGTATCGTCCTTTCACCGAAAGGCGGCGCGCTGGCGAAAATGATGCTGCCATTCAAGGCTGGGGTCGGGGGAAATATCGGCGCTGGCGACCAGTTCTGGAGCTGGATTGGCCTGAACGACCTGGCCAGAGTCCTTGAGTTCTGTGTCGATAACCAGCAGCTGACCGGCCCCGTTAACGCAGTGAGCCCGAACGCACTGACCAATGCAGAATTCACCCGAAATATCGGAGCCGTTCTGCATCGCCCCACGATCTTTCCGCTGCCCGCATTCATGGCAAAACTGGTGCTGGGAGAAATGGCCAACGAACTGTTGCTTGCCAGCGCACGCGTTGTGCCACAGAAACTTCTGAAAGCTGGTTTCAAGTTCGAGCACCCCGAACTGGCATCCTGCCTGAAGCATGAATTGCAATTGAAGGAGAGTTAATGAAGCGAGTCCTGCAGCTGTCCTGCATTCACTCCTGCCTATGGGGAGGGTTCATCATTCTTCTCCCAGAGCTTGCGGCGCGTGTTTACGGGTTCACCGAACCGTTGACCGACATCTTCCTCTGGAAGGGCACCGGGCTGATCATTTTCCTGCTGGGGGTCGGATATGGAGTTGCTTCGACGGATCCCCGCAAACACTGGCTTTCGGTTGCCATTGGATTGGCAGCAAAACTTCTTGGCCCGGCTGGACTGGCTCTTTCTGCATTTCAGGGTGAGGTCCCGGTATCTACGCTCTACCTGATCCCGGTGAACGACCTCATCTGGATTTACCCATTCGCGGTCATCGTGAGACAGGGTATTCACAGCGATCATGTATCCGGAACGCTCCCTCAATCGTGAAGCCATGCATCACGCCGTTGCTGGATACTGAAGAGATTCTCTCTTCGTCATCGAAAGAAAAACGTGGTCTCAGCAGTTGAGCAAAGTAACTTTCGGCGATCTTCTTTTGTCACAAAATCGATGTGATCCCGGATCAGGCGAATCGAGGACGAGTAAGTGCTGCCCTGCCCCAGTTGATATGGACAATCGCTCGCCCACATCAGTCGGTCCGGACCAAACACTTCAAACAAGCGTCTGATCATCGGTATCAATTCGTGGTGTGGTGACTGTTTCTTGCCCAATGCGTAGTAGGCAGAGATCTTGATTTTCGTGTGTTTATGCCTGGCAAGCCCACAAAGAGAAACCAGGTCGCTCTCTTCAACGTTTCCGCTGATCCCAATTCGCGCGAAATGGTCGATCACGACTGGGGTGTCCGGATAAGCAGCACACATTGCATCCACAGATGACAGATCCGATGGATTGATCAGGCAGCACATTGACTGCCGGGTCTCTGCCGACGTTTTCCACATCAACTTCATTCCCGGTGAACTGAGCCACTCAGTCTTGTTGTCGCGGGGGCCGATACGAAGACCCGTCACACCTTTTTGAAGCAAGTCCTTCATGCGAAGATCGGCATCCGGCAGCGAGTCGTCAATCATTCCGACAATCCGAAAACGATCCGGATGTCGGGTCCAGGCATCAATCAGATAGCCGTTATCCCAACCGTGGTAAGGATAGTGCTGTATGAGCACAACCCGTCCCACACCCTCTGGCATAGCGACGGCCATCAGCTCATCATCCGTGAAGCTGCGGGGGGCCAACTGATCAACGCGCACCCCTTCACGGAGTTTGAAACGACTTGTATCTGACGTCCAGATATGCGAATGGGCATCGATCCAGGGTAAGTCACCCGGAATCTGGTTACCTTCATCAGCAGTCAGAGACATGTGTGACAAGATCCCGGCTGCGATTCCGGTGGCGGTTACTACAGCCTCTCGGCGATTCATTGCTCGACTGAACGTCATGCGACCTGGCTCCTCAATCAATCACTGGATTTGTCTGCTTTCAGATCATTGGCTCTTTACGTTTGACCAACTGCACCGGAACGCCCCAGGGATCCCGCAGCATGGCAAATGTATCTCCACCTGGCATCGAATGAACGTCAGTGACCACGGTAGCACCCGCCTTTCGAAGTCGGGCAACATCCGCAGAAAGGTCGGCTGACACGAACGCCAGATGAATGGCAGCTGGTTGAATTGATGGAAAATCCAGCAGAGCAGCTTCCGTATTGCCATAGATTTCAAGCATCACGGTACCACTGTCATCTGCGAGGAAATGCGCCCAGGGAGCTTCCATCATTCGCCGCTTTACAACCAGTCCCAGATGTTCGACATACCAGCGAGCAGCGTTCAGAGGGTCTGGTACATTGATTGCTAGGTGTTCTATCTTCATGCTTTTACTATCGGAAAAGGCAAAGGTATTTCGGGTGATCTGATGCAAGAATTCATCGTCATTTCAAACCGCGTCGTACACGTTCCAACACTTTCAGAATCCCCCTTTCAGTCCATCTGCGTGCACTGCCGATTGGCGTTTTGAATGAACGAAAAGACGAGTCTTAAACCAACATCTGCAAACGCTAACCGAATTGCGAAGCGACTGGAATCACCGACATACAAAACGTGTCCCCTGCTACTCAGATTCAGACCTGTCCTGAGCGACCAAAAACTCTTTCGCGTGGATAAAAACACCGTCTGTCACAGGCTGTACCAGCCGCAAAGTCTGGTGACCTGCTGCAATTCCCCAAGTATCCTGAGACGCCTGATCGACGCGGACATACCAAAGACGGGTGAATACGTGTAGTTGTGGTCTACTGTGGTAAGAGCCGCCTGAGCATCTTCAGGACTAATTACGTCACGACCATGGCTCAACGCGCGAATACGGGCGACCCACAGCGTAGCCGGATACATCAGCGCGAGTGAGCGAAAACCTTCGACTAGAGAAAGCCCGAAGTTTGCCGCACCGCAGAAATGCAGCGCCTGGATCTTCACGCGAAAATATCGTGACATCAGTCGATCAATCTCCGGCGTTCGCCCTTTCATTCCCGGCTCTGCCGCAGCAAACCCCGGACGAATACTGCCGTTGTGAGTTCCGAACACTTCACGTGCTGATACAGGATCCGGTAAAGGGGGAATACTGCCAATGCCAGTTGTGAACCGGATACCATTCATCAACTGCCGGAACCGCTCGCCCACTCCGGCCTTCACTGTCGCTTCGGTATCGTGGCGAAGCAACTGAGCAACGATCTGACGAAACATGGTTCGACCTGTGCGCGACGGCTGAAGCACAGGTAAGTCACTGTCCGGCTGCGCACGTGCAGCCGCTTTGGTCACCAGGTTCAGAAAATCCTGAAGCTTCGGCCCTCGAATTGTTTCAAACTGCGATTGTTCAACCAGTTCCAGCCAGGACAACACTCGCATCAGCTGGGTGGCGAAGTCCACGGCGTCGTCCGTAAGACTCTCGTCAAAGGCGACAATGAAGCGATGAAAGTCAGGCCACTCGACGCATTGATCACCGTGGATTGCCGGAGGCGGAGGCATACGATGCCCATCCGGAACAACCTGTGAGGCCAGGTGCTGCAAGTCCCTGGTCTGATCGACGACACGTTGTCCCAGATTCTGAACGACGGACGGACAACTGAATCGCAGCCCTACAGCCAACTGATTGCCGGCGGGATGAAACGCAAAGGGGTAGACACGGCAGGCCAGCGGCTTCGCAGGTTCACCAAACTTTGCATGGATACGGCAAAGCCCATCCGAATCCAGAAAGATGCACGCCCCATCGGCCTGATGAGTTAGACGGTAGCGGCCCTTCCCAACAGACTGTGTGACAGAAACCCCGGCTGGTATGCCATCTTCGGACGTCCAGCCCTGACGATCAATGCGTTTCTTCTCGTCCTCAGTGATTTCGATCATGTGTTCGCGACAGCAGCCACCACAGTTGTGGCAGCTCCAGTTTTGAATCACAGGCAATTGCAATGGATTGCGTGCCATTTACCTTCCAGTGATTCGAACGTCGTCTACCCACGCGGCTTTGTTCACCGCCAGCCGCAATCGACTCTTGGTTGGATGACCAATACCTTCCGACTGAAATTTACCCACCAGCTTGTTGTCGATGGTCACAGTCATCTGGTCTCCGGATATCTGAACCGACAGCTGATGCCAATCATCAAGTGCCAAATCGACTGGAAACTTCTCCGACCGTGCGGCAATTGTCTTTTGTTGTTCCGGGGTAAGCCTGTTTTCCAATCTTGCTTCGCGGTGTTCGAGTTTCATACGCCCTGTTTTCAGATCAGAAATCTCAACGCTCTTCGGTTGGATCCGCGCCATACAGATGTGTCCCGCATGCACACTCTTTTCGTTCATATCGGCGATATTGATCCCGAGGTCGTCGCCCTTCCCCAGCTTGAAACGGAGCAAAATGGTCGCGTCCCGAAAAGCGACTTCATGATGAACGGACACGCCGTGGTCAGCGACGCTCGCCATGGTGATGTGCATGGCACCATCCACCATATCCACCTGTTTGACTCCCTTCGCACGGCTCTTACTGTTGGTCCCCCATCCGTTGCCAATCTCTTCTTTCGCGGGATCGGACTCCTCCCGATTGAAGTCATCCTCCAGCAGCACTCGGACGTCTGGTTCTTCACCCAAAGCCGGAGCAAAAGGGGAAACAACTTCAAAAGGAAGCGCATCAATCAGGAACACGCTCAGCGTACAGATTTGAAGAAATCTCATGGATCGCCCTCGCTGGAAAGAATCGAAAGCAACGGAACTCATTCCTGCTCGAATTCAACAGGGTCTTTCTGAATGGGCGCTGACTTACCCCAAAACGTCAGCTTGGCCTCATCTGTTGGCTCTTCAAGTGGGCGAACGACTCGAAAGCCGACACCCTGAGCATCAGTGAAGTACCAGATACTTTGCGGCAGCTGTGGGTCCTGTTCTTTCCATTCCAGTGCCGAACCTTCTCTCACTGCACTGCGAAGCATACGAGCAGAATCGTCCCATCCACCACCTCGCACAACTCGAGGGTACTCCGTTGTGGGTACGACCAAAGGATTGCGGACGACATCAACGGATGTTGCTCCGCCGGAACGCAATTTGTAGGCATCTGCAACATACTGATCCAGAACCCATTCAGCCACGTTGCCATGCATATCGTACAATCCCCACGGATTTGGTTTCTTTTGACCAACCGGGTGGTAGTTGCCGTCACTGTTGCCATCGAACCAGGCGTAGTCACCCAGTTGAGCAACGTCATCACCGAATGAATAAGCGGTTGATGTTCCTGCACGGCAGGCATATTCCCACTCTGCTTCCGTCGGCAGACGATAGTAGCGACCGGTCTTTGCACTCAGCCACTGACAATACATCCTCGCAGCGTGCTGAGTCATGCAGATGGCCGGGTTCGATTCCTTACCCATACCAAAACTCATGTCGGTATACGGTGGAGTCGGTCGAGTAATGGCATCGGCGACTTCATCACGCGGGGTTGCCGAAGTACCAAATGCCGCTCGGCGGTAGTAATCGATCTTTTCGCACCACGTATCGTACTGATCCCATGTAATCTCAAACTTACTCATCCAGAATGAACCAACCTCGACCGTGTGCTGCGGTCCCTCATCTTCCGAGCGTTCGGCCTCTGATAGCGGGCTGCCCATGAGAAAACGGCCCCCCTTGACAGGAACCATGTCGATCACCAGATCGGTGTGCTCAAGCGGCTCGGCATACACTTGCATGTCTTCCGGAGTCGTGGCGGACGCCCCCGGAACCTCCAGTGAGGCCGCCTTCCGGACCGGAACAGCAGCGTCATCGACCAGCTTCTGATCGGAACTGGTTTCGTCCGCGAATGCGAGCCCCAAATTGACGAGGCTCAACACAGATACTGCGAGTCCCAGGCCACCCGCAATGATGAGTGCCCTCAGGACGCCTGTTCGTCGAAGAGTCCAGGCCCGACCATCGGACGATACGCTTTTGCGGCGTAACGACATGTGCATACTTTCAGCTTGATTGACAATTGATGAACACGTTTCACGTTGACCGGACTATTCTATCCGGAATCAGGAGCAGATCTGAAGTGAAAAGAGTGGTGGAATTCTACAGTCCCAATGTCCGAAGCCGGCGGTTTGCCGCATCCGTATCAAGGGCGAGTCTCCGAGAAATCAGTGTAAGTGCCATATTCGATGGTGTCCCGGACAGTCGTTTGAAAAGACAGCCCGAATCAGAGGTCCTGCCTAATTGATTTGCATGAATGCTTGCGCAAGAGCAGGACATTTGTGCGCTGCCCTGGCCGACATAAATCCGTCCACGAAAGTGGACTCATTGCAGTGGGTCTGCTGCAAAGGAGTGCGTCTGGACAGATGCTTCAGTTCACTTGATCTGGCGAATCCTACTTGCCACCACTGCATGCCGATTCGTTGCGAAACACGTGTCACGTCTCGTTTCAGGCATGCTGTTTCACGCCTGACTACGTGGCCTGGCCAACGTTCTTAAGGAGAATCAATCCTGCGGATTGCAGTCATCCCATGATTTCCCAGGCTTCGATCAGAGCCGCATTGTTCACGAAACAATGAACTCAACCGGCGCACTCCACGCCCCACGTCCATAGAAATTGCTCGTTGCCAGAATCCAGTAGCGATAGGTTCCGGGAGCCAGGGGAGTTGTGGGCGAGTAGGACGTTGTTGTCAGGCTGGATGAATTGATGACCTCTCGCTGTGGTATATCCAGTCGATCGACCCAAACAAGATACGTGTCCGCATTGACGACGGCATTCCAGTTAAATAACGGCAGGGAGCTCGCTCCACTACCGATCGGTGTCATCGCCTGAGGGACCCCGCCCAGATTGAATGTGATGATCTCAGAGGGCGTGCCAAATTGAAAATCCCACGCTTCGGGCGTCACCTGCCAGTTCCACTGTCCCGTCCAGTCTCCGGTCGGGCTGGTCCACTGTGTACCGGCCACAATGGCGCTTTCCAGAATGTCTCCGTTTTCGTCTCGCAGGACAACGTGATATCGGCGGGCTCCGGGAGCAGCCGTCCATTTGAGCGTTGGGTAATAATCAAAGGTCCCGCCAAGCGGAGTCGTGGGTGTTGTTTCACCCAGAATCCTGAATGATTTCATGGCTGACCATTGCGACGGACGCCCTGCCGCATCGATGCCGCGGACCCACACGCGATATTCATGCCCTTCCGTCAAAGCCGGACTGATCTGCCACGAGGTCGCAGTGACGTTGGATTCCGGCGCCACGTTGTCGAGTCTTGTCGTGACATCGTTGACCCAAACCTGATAACGCACTGCGCCTTCAACCGGCTGCCACGAAATTGTCGGCGACGTGGTCGCAAAGCTCTGCGGAACAGTATTCAGTTGAACCGCTTGTTCGATGCGAAACAGATAGCTTTGCGACCAGCCGGACACTTTTCCGCGAGCGTCAATGCTGCGGACCCAAACGGCGTATCGACCGATTCCCAGATCAAAATCGGGAGTTATCCACGGATCATAAACGGTCGTGTGAACAACGCCCGAGGCTCGCGTGGTCAGATTATTGATCCACACTTCATACTTCACTGCCGTTTCGGTTTCGGTCCACGCAATCGTGGGCCGCATTTCAGTGTTGGAAGTCACACCGGTGACCGTGACTGCAGTCTCCGGCATCACCGCGTAATCCCACATCAATTGGAAGCTGTTACTTCCCCCCTCTTCCTCATACTGAATACGAATGGGATAAGTCCCGGCATTCAAGGCGATACTGCCGCTGCTCAATGTGACAGATTGTCCATTGCCATTACCCCAGTTGTTGTTGACCAGCTCCGTGGCGGTGTTCTCGAAATTTCCGTTGCGATTTACATCGATCCACAATCGGCTGTTGTCATCGCTCTTCGTATAAAGTCGGTATCCGTCATACGGGACCGAAATAAATCCGTCCCACTGGACGGAGAAGTTTTCCCAGTTGCCTGAATGACTCTGCGTTAACCCGACACCTTCGGCATCACCAAATCCTGCCCACACAAAATTGAGCGATGGATCGACGCGCGTCCCTGCGATTTGCACGGTCGGATTATTCCGCCAGTCCGCCGTCGAAGTCACAGAACGAAGGCTCTGATTGACATACGAACCCGTCAGACCCTGAATTGTCTTGCCTGCATCTGCAAAGAGAAGGTTTTCCGGAACGGGTTTCGGGTAGTAACTCCACATCAGTTGAATTGGATTGGGGCCCGTGGTGGATTCCGTCTGCAATCGAACTCTGTATGTCCCGCGGGGCAGCGGTCGAGACGGATCGCTGAGCGCGATTCTGCATCGTGCCCCAGCCGTTGTTGATGAAGATGTCATCCGCCGAAGCGAATGAACTGTCGCTGTTCATGTCGATCCAAAGTCGGCTGCCTCCGCTGCTGGTGATAGCCAGTTGTACTCCATCCCGTGGTATAGTCACAAAACCATCCCACTGAACAGAAAAGAAGTCCCAGTTGGAATCCGAGCCACGAGTGATTCCGACCGTAGCACGTGATCCCAGACTATTTTCGCTGGCGTTCACCTGCAGATCGACTCGCGTACCTGAAATCGTTTGAGTGGATCGCCAGTCAGCAGTTGATGTAACACTGCGGAGGCTCTCGTTCACATACGTTCCAATCAGACCGGGAGCTGTTAACTGGTCATTTGCAAATAGAGCTGACGAAGGAATGGGGTGCAGTCCATACGGCACATTTACCACCATTGGGATGCTGTTTAATGCGACGACGTCAGTTCGACCCTGGAACGATTTTTCAAAGAGAACCAATTCCGGATAACCATCATCATACAACCGAGGGCTCCTTATCGAGACGGCGTCAAAACTGTGTAAGGCCCCATTTGATACGCGCCCAACTGTGGCACGGGATTGGAACCAGCTGAACGGCGCCTCGTTGTTGGGACCTGCAATTCCGGCAGTACGTGGGCTTCAATTCTGTTCGACTCTGTTCCTACTGTCTGGAGCGCGAGTAGTTCTGCGACACCATCAAGATCGAAATCACCGACAATGAAATCAAACATGTTGTTCGTTCGTGGCAAAGCAGTTGTACCCTGGAACAAAGTCGAGTCGAAACGATTGTTGCCAGAGGCAACTCCTGACAACACCGTAATCTCCGTTCCAGCATTACCATCCCGCCGAATCGCGAGCAGATCCAACCGTCCATCGCCGTCAAAGTGTCCGCCATCGAAGGCCCAATTCGCGCCGATTGCCGTCAATGACGTCACGAACGGCCCTTGGAGGGTCTGGTACAAACTTGCGCCCGTTGCAACGATGATCTCTACGAACCCGGAACTTGTGTTCGATTTATGGATCGCAACTAGATCCGGATGGCTCCCGGCATTCCAATAGTCCGACAGAAACTGCCATTCGCTGGCATCTACGGCGTTGATCGGAACAGTCGTATTGATGATCGAAGACTCCGATGCTCCGCCAGCCTTTGCATCGTAGTTGTCGTAATTCCCGGGATAAGCCCTCACTTCAACCAACCCGGATTTCGTACCACCGTGAGCAATCTCAATCACATCGTGGTAGCCGTTATTATCCCAATCCACCAACTGAAACGAAGTATTCTCATCCGTTTCAGGCAGGACCGTTGGCATAAAGTAGTTGACCTGCTGAAACGGCCCGAGCGTCAGCAACTGACGAGCCTCCAGAGTTTCCGCCAGCATGCTTCTGCGACGTCGACCGCGCTTGTCAGTGACTCGGAACAATTCCAACAGACGTGAGATCTTCATGGCCTGGCTCTTTGAGAAGAGGTTGTACAGAACGTGTTCACCAGTCGTCATACGTTCGGAGAAACGTTGTCGACTCAGCGGATAGGCTGTCAGTTAAAGTGCACCGGCATCCGCCTTAGCTCGACTTTTGCCAATCTTGTGAGTGAAGCGGGAGCGATTTGGTCTTCACGGAGGGAGCTTCCTGCGGGCAGTGTTTGGGTTATCACAGACCAATCATTCCCCGAGCAAGGAAGCTCGCATGAACAGATTACCGGTCGCGACGGAGAATGTCACGGGAGCCTTTTCAGCGGCGTTTACAAAGACAACGTAGCCGCGAGCTTCCGTGTTACTGACGGCCGCGATTCTCACTGTGGGATCTCGCACGGTGACCAATATTCTGCGAACCGCAGGCAGACTGGCGCCGGGACACATTTCGACTTATCACCGAGTCTTCTCACAAGCCCGGCTCTGGCAGTCGAGGCTCGGAAAGATTCTCGCCACCCTCGTGATTGAAGCGTTCGCTGCGGACGGCGTGATTCATCTGGCGGGCGATGACACGGTGGATGGACATCGCGGTGCAAAAGTCTTCGGCAAAGGATGTCATCGGGATGCCGGGCGGCGGTCTGGTCGAGATTCGCTGGGTGTTCGTGCATGATCTGACAGGCACTCACCGGAACGATTACTTTTTTACGACAGACCGTTCTCTGCGTGCGAGCGAGATCATTGGAATCTTTACCGGTTGCTGGTCGATCGAAACGATGTTCCAGGAAATGCGTGCGTATCTGTGGCTGGAAACGACACGAGGCCGGACTCGTTCTACGGTTCTTCGCGCGGCTCCGATGCTGTTCGCTTTATACTCGGTGGTGGTGCTGCTGTACTCGCAACTGCCTTCGCGGTGGAAGTCACTGGAGGGCATCCGCTGGGAGGGCAAATCCACCGTGACGTTTTCCGAAGTGATTACGCGTGTTCGCTGCTGGCTCTGGTCCGAATGGGTTTTTGAAACCCTCGGAAAACACCATGCCTTTTCAAAACTCCCCCACCGATTTCGCGATACCATCCTCCACGCTCTCGCCGCTGTCGTGTGACAACCCAAAATGGCAAAAGTCGAGGTTAAGAGGAACAGACGCGTTACGTTGCGTAGCCGATGTCGTCACCGTTGAAGGATGGATAAAACATGCGTCCGATTTCATCGCTCAATCGGATGAAATACTCCATCCGGAAGGTGTCGTAGCTGACTTCTGAAGCGGAGCGAGGCACCTGGGTAGGGTACGCGGAATTCAGATCGCGGGAAAAGATTGGTCGGCCAGTCCCATCCGCTTTCATTTCGTACACGCTGACAATCGCTTCGCATCGACCGCGAAACAAATTGACGCTGTCACGCTCGTACAGAGAGAAATCGGCGAGATCGATATAAACGACATAGCGAACATCGAATGCGGCACCCACTTCAACGGGTGTGTCCCAGTCTCTGTTCTCTTCGAGCCACGTCCGAACTTTATCCGGCCGAACCACATCAACTTTCCCCTTCTGTGCGAGGTGCATGCTGATGGATTTCGAAAGAACATGGTCGATGTTGTCGAATTGATATTTGAGCTCATCCGGGGCGTAGCAAACCACAGCCACCCGGACATCTTTGTCAGTAAACGACTTTCCGGTTTCCTTCTCAAACAATGGCTCAAGCTGTGGCGGACCACCGATGAGGTAGCCCAGCAACACGACATAGTTACACCCCGGTATCAGCACAAGCAGGGCCAGCGCAGTTAACCCGAGACTGAGTCGAGAACGCCGACTTAACGTTGTACAGGTCACAGAGCAGGGTTTCCTGCCGATTGATGAGGCAGTCTTGTCAGCAGTATTCGATTGAGAGAATTCCATTGTTCTGTTTCGTATCCAAATCGAAAGAGGAACACCGATGCCTGATATTAGTGAACCGTTTCGCTCGACTTATGGTCATACAACATTTGAGCCAGATGGATGGCGGTTCGATCCATGAAGCCTTCTGCGAAGATTTGTTCTGAACGATTTTCACGCGGCACGGGATAGGTTTCGGGGAACCGGAGCTGAAAGTTCTGACGCAGCACTTCGTAGCTCGGTCGAAGTTCTTCACCGGTAACTTCATGGAAGACAACCAGCCCATTCGCAGAACCCTGCATCAAGTGATCGCTCTCAGGCACCTGATAGCTGAATGTCCGTAATTCAATATTCATGACATAGTGGGCATCAAATGAATCGGCCAGCTCTGAAAAGTCACCCCACTCTCCGTGGTCATCGTACCAGGCTGCAACCTGATCACTCGAAACAACCTGAACTCCTCGCGTCTCCAGAATTCGACTGATGCGATCGACCAGATCAATTTCAAGAGATGGAAACCGATTCAGAATGCCATGCGGTGCCGAGCAGATGATCAGGACCCGTTCTTGACTTTTTGTCAGATCGGTGCCCGTTGCGGCGTGAAAAACAGCTGTCTGCTTCGGATCACCCATCAGCATCTTGCCAGCCATCACTCCAAGTGCACATCCCGATATGCAGAACAGAAGTAGCATGGCGGCAGTAAGCTGCAGCCACTGCAGTCGCGACAGAAACTTGCCTGGATGGGTGGTTCGGTCCATCGAATACTCACCGTTCTTTCAACATCCGGATTCGTGAGGCAATGTGCAGAAGAAAACAGTCCAACTTTTCTTACAAACACACCACAACTGCATTCATCCATGAAGAGTTCGTAGCGACCAGATCAGGATGCTGACCAGCAGGAAGATCACTACCACACGCAGCACGTTTTCAAACTGCAATATCTTTAATCGAATACCCGTCACGCTGCTGAGGAACATGGCAACAACAAACACCCCCATGAGCGGTATGATGACCAGGCCCATTGGATTCGCTCGAACAGACGCTTTCAGATTCCGGCGAAACAAATGAGACACACTGGTGGTCATCCCGCAGTGAGGGCAGTTGAATCCGGAAACCTGTCGAAAGACACATTCCGGCAATCCGAGTTGTTGATGAGTACCAAAGCCGCGAGGATCCGGTTCCAGATCCGCAGCCACATATACCGCCGACACCAGACAGACCATCCAGCAAAGAAGCCAGATTCGTTCGGGAACCGGCAGTTTGACTAAAGGATCAGCAGGAGCAGTTGGTTTGTGAGGTGGAGGGTTATCAGTGTCCAAAGAAATCCACAAGCCCCATCAGAGTGGCAGGAGTCGCGTGAAGGACGGTCTTCAGCCGATTCCGCCGATCTCACTTTTCAATCCGGAAATGCACAGCAGATATTGCCGGATGCGATCAAACCCTGCCAATCCGGTTGACTGAACGGTATAAATCGCCGAAGTTAGTCTCAACTCATCTGCCCCACCAAACACCCCACCACAGATCTTGTTTCTCCATCCATCAACCGAACAGTGAAACCAGGTTTGGGTCACTGAGATCTTCAGTTGTATTCGCGAGCCTCCAGTGCACCCGCCCTGAACTGATCTGAAATATCGCCCACGACAGTCGACTCTTTAATGAGGAAACACCCATCATGATGAACCGTCGCCGATTCTTTTCGACATCGATGGCACTGACAGCCAGCAGCGCTGGTCTCGGACTTCTGCCGACAGAACAATCCTCAATCTCGGCCGTAGAGAAGAACGGTCGTCAACCTCGGGTTGCTTTCATCGGGACGTGGGTCAAAACACATTCACATGCGCAGCACTTCCTGGACCGACTTACGGAAGGCTATTCCTGGCAGGGACAGTGGCAGAAGCCACGAATCGACCTGGCATCTGTCTACATCGACCAGTTTCCGGAAGGTGACCTGGCGCGGGGAAGGGTTGACCGTCACCAGCTCAGGCTCTGCAGCACTATTGAAGAAGCTCTCACACTCGGCACCGGCAAACTTGCCGTCGACGGCATCGTCATCATTGGCGAACACGGAAATTATCCAAAGAACGAAAAAGGTCAGACACTTTATCCACGTTATCGATGGTTCAAGCAATGTGTTCGCGTCTTCGAAGCCAGCGGACGTTCAGTCCCCATTTTCAATGACAAACATCTGTCGACCGAATGGAACGAATGCGTTGAAATGGTAGACGATTCGCGGCGGCTGAAATTTCCGTTTCTGGCAGGCTCATCACTGCCGGTCACATGGAGACACCCTTCGGTCGAAATGCCCAGGGATGCGGATCTGGCAGAAAGCGTCTGCGTGGCCTACGGCGGTATCGACAGTTACGACATCCATGCTCTGGAAACCGCGCAGTGCATGTCCGAACGGCGCAAAGGTGGCGAAAGTGGCGTCGTGCGGGTTCAGTCCCTGCGGGACGAGAACGTCTGGAAGTTACTGGAGCACAAAGACCGATCCATCACGCAACGGCTCTTCATCGCAGCCCTTTGCCGAAGTCATAACTTGCCAGTAGAAACAGGCTACCCCACGAACGCTGTTTCACTGGAGTGGGCTCGATCCGTATTCCCCAAAATCACAGCCTACCACCTGGAACACGCAGACGGCTTCCGAACAACAATCTTCCTGACAGGGATACGAGATTTTAATTATGCAGGGTACCGACGCGACACAGACGAAATTGTGTCCTGCCAGATGTACCTTCCCATGCCGGGACACGGTTCCACAACCGCGGACTTTTTCAACCCACTGACTCGTCATATCGAAAACACCATCATCCACGGGCAGACGCCCTACCCCATTGAACGAACGCTGCTCACAAGCGGGATGGTAATTGCAGGAGTCAATTCGCTTCATGATGGTGAGTCCGTTGTTGAAACACCTCACCTGAACATAACCTACGCAGCGCCGGATAATTCTGCCTTCTGGCGGGATTGATCATACCAACAGACTTCCTGTGTTCTGCTCCCAGGACGGCTGAAATCGGCTCGTCCGGCGAGCATCGGCCGTGGTATCCCACATCCTATTCAAAATCTGAAAGGCCTGCTCATGCGAGCCATCCTGTTTGGCTTCTGTGCCACTTTGCTGACGCTCAGTCCTTCTCCGGCCAACGAATCCGGAATCGAAGCAAAGTCCCGCTCTGTTCAGAATGAAAAGAAGCCAAACATTCTGTTTATTGCCATTGATGACCAGAATGACTGGATCGGCTGCCTGAACGGACATCCCCAGATTCAGACCCCGAACATCGATAAGCTGGCGGAACGCGGAACCGTATTTCTGAACGCCCACTGCCAGTCTCCACTTTGCAACCCGTCTCGCACCAGCCTCATGACCAGCCGTCGCCCGTCAACGACTGGCATCTATGGGCTGGCTCCCTGGTTCCGGGAAGTAGAAGACCTGAAAGACATTGTGTCGCTTCCGCAGTACTTGCGACAGCACGGATACAAAGCACTGACAACCGGGAAAATCTACCACGGCGGCTACGGACGGCGGCCCAAAGACGACGAATTTGACGTCCTGGGAACTCCGTCAGGAGTTGGGGTGCGCCCGCCAAAACCACTTGTTAAAACACCACAGGGACATCCATTGGTCGACTGGGGAGTCTTTCCCCACAAGGACGAGGATAAAGGCGATTACGCCGTCGCATCCTGGGCCGTCGATCAGTTGCAGAAAGAACACGACCAGCCGTTTTTTCTTTCGTGTGGATTCTTTCTTCCGCATGTCCCGTGTTACGCAACCCAAAAATGGTTCGACCTGTATCCGCTGGACACGCTTCAACTTCCACCATTCCTGGAAAACGATCGAGACGACACTCCCAGGTTCAGCTGGTACCTGCACTGGAAACTTCCGGAGCCTCGACACCGGTTTCTTGTGCAAAACAATCAATGGAAGAATCTGGTGCGATCATATCTCGCCTGCACCAGCTTCGTGGATAATCAAATCGGACGGGTGCTGAAAGCGCTTGAAGACGGCGGGCATGCGGACAACACAATCGTCGTATTATGGTCTGATCATGGATGGCACCTGGGCGAAAAGCAGATTACCGGCAAGAACACGCTCTGGGATCGATCCACTCGTGTCCCGCTAATCTTTGCCGGTCCTGGCGTCGCGCAGGGTGGCCGGTGCGAAGAACCAGCCGAACTGCTCGACATGTATCCAACACTGATCGATCTGTGCCAGCTGCCACCGCGAAGTGACCTCGAAGGTCACAGTCTCCGGCCGCAACTCATCGATGCCAGTGCTACGCGAGAATGGCCTGCTATTACAACCCACAATCACGACAACCACGGGATTCGATCACGCGACTGGCGATTCATTCAGTATGCCGATGGTTCTGAAGAACTTTATGATATGCGACAGGATCCAAACGAATGGAAGAACCTGGTGAGCGTTCCGGAGTTCAAAGCGATCGTCGATCAGCATCGAAAGTACCTGCCTGCAAGCAGCCGAAAGCCCGTCCCCGGCAGCGCTCATCGGATCCTGATCTATGACGAAGACGCGCACACAATTAACTGGGAAGGGACAGATATCCTGCCAACCGATCCCATACCCGAATTGCAGGACTAACGAGGGCCCCCCCAAACCTCAATTTCCAGTACTCACCCGACACTCCCCCCGGAACTTTGCAAAGCCTTAATGGACTTTGTGCGGGGGGAACTTGCCCGCAAGTTGCAGATGACGGCACAAAGGATTCGTGACTGTCCGTTGAAAAATCGGGGCAGGCACGCTGAACGGCGGTAAACCGTCATGTTTTCAGGTCACCAGCTCGAGCCAGTCCCGTTTTTTGAACGGACAGTTAAGTTAGCCCACATCCTGAGTGTTGCGTCCCAGCGCTACATCAAAGTCGGTCATCGCTGGTACGAGCATCGCGATCGAGGCAAAACCATAGGCGACGCAGATCCAGAAGCAGACACCAAGACTGCCTCCCAGAAGAAAATCTGTGATGCCATAGAAAGTCAGGAACGGCAGCACCATGGAAGCCAGCGTCAGAGCGTTCGAAGGATTCTTATGTGTCAGGCTGCTGTACAGACCCAGACTTCCAAAGCCAATAAACACAATGAAGCTTTGAATCTGAATGAAGAATGACGATCTCGCTTCCACAAGCAGCAGCATGAAAATGAAAATGCCTATGAACAGGAAGAACATTGTTCCAAGGCTGTTGCCAATGGCAGACCGGGAATTGTCATAGGTCAGTCCGGCATGCAGGCCCAGTGAAACTGCGAAAAGGCTGAGCACCAGATAAGCCGCGATCACATAAACCAGATTCTCAACGGACAAGGTTGTGACAGATTGCATCGTCGCCATTGTGACGAGGAAGATCAGTGGCAGAATGATCATCTCGCGAGCGTTCCACATCGCGCCTCCAATTTTCGCCAGCATGAACTCCTTCGCGCTGAGGTCTGTTATCAGCAGTGGCTCAAGCGTTCTGCCGTCGCGTTCATTGGTGATGGACGTCACCGCCTGAGCATTCATCAACAATAAGCTGATGATACCGACGCCAATAAACGAGAACGCAGCCGGGCCCACCATTCCCAGAACCAATTCCTGCTGATCTGACAGACTGGTAACAGACAAAGTCGACCATGCCAGCATCACGACCAGCAAGGCATAGACCAACTTGATCCAGCCAACTTTGCGACCATACGCCCGTGTTCGCATTTCTCGCCAGATGACCGGATTGTTCCAAACCGTCCGATGATGCCGTGGAGATGCCGGGACCGGTTCCTGCCCGACTGTTTCCTCGCTGCTTTCAGAAGTTTCCACTGACTGCAGTGCGGACTGGCGGAGTTGCTGTGAGGGATTCCAGGTCCTCAAACGCAAAATCGTGTAAACGCTGAGGCCGGCACTCAATCCTAGAAGTATTGCCACCGTCGACAGAGCAGACACCTCCGCGACCCCGCTTTGGACCGTCGTCATTGGATTCAGAACAGCCATCATACTGCGGTAAGGCGACAGTTGGCCGATTTGCGCGCCAGTCGGGCCTCCGATTCCGGACGCAAGACCTTCAACAACAGAGAGAAAAATCACAACACCAAGGACACTGATGGCCAGCGTCTGAAATGTTTTTTCTCGCCAGAAGGCGACCATCCCGCCCCATGTCCCGGCAGCCAGAGATGCTGTCGCGATGATGGCCTCTACCCAGATAATCTGGGACCAGGTTATTCCACCCAGCAATCGCAGCGATGCGAAAACGGGCAGCGAGGCACCCACAAGAACGACGACCACCAGCAGGCTCGACATCAGCTTTCCAAGAGCAAGCTCATGGTTGCGCATATCCGTCATCAACAGCAGGATGAGTGTTTGCCTGTCTTTTTCCTGAGCGATATTCGACGCAGTGAACAGAGTGGCAAAGAACATCCCAAGCGTCAGCTGAAGTACAGCAAACAACTGGAACACCAGGTTGCTGAACGAAGCAACGTCTCCGGCGAACTGAACATCCTGAAAGCCGATCGTTGCCTGACGGATACTGTAAAACAACACCAGCATCGCGCCGATGAATCCAGACCGCATCAAATAGTGACTCGGCCTTCGCGGGGCTGTTAAAGCTTCGCGAACAAAAATCGGACCGCCCGGCAACTTCATCTCTCCAGAATATGATCAGAGGCTGTTTTGTTCGTGGTTGACGATTCCGAGCTACTTGCTGCGCATCGTATCCATCAGGAATTCGCGCTGAACCTCTGACTTGCGATCAGGATTCGCATCCCAGATTTCTCGCAACGGATAGTCATCCGGCGGAGTCTTTCCATTCGTATCGTGCACTGCACGCCAGTAGTACACCGCCAGCATCGCTTCTTCGATATAGGATTCGTTGTCGATCAGCATATTCGGGTACTTTTGAAAGACTCGTACCCACTTCGACATTGCATCTTCGAGCAACTTCTGTGCTTCCGAGATTTCGTTTGAGCCGTCGGCATTTGTGGAATCGTAGCCACGACCTTCTGCATAGGCCTTCTTTGCCTCGAACAGCGTCTTGTGGGCATCCATCGTTTCTTCATCGCGTTCTGTATTCGCATAATCCCGCCAAAATCGGAAGTGGACCATGTCGAGGTTGCGAGCCCAGAGATTTCGCTGCTCTTCAAGAGTAATACCATTCTCCTGTGCCAGCTCTGCGAGATCCTGGGGTGTCGAATTCAGCTTGTACTTCCAGTCATTGAGACCGAGGAATGTGTAGGTCCCGTAGTCTTCCATCCATTCGCGATAACCGTCTTCCCAAGCCGACCGATTTTCCTGATCGAACAGACCGTCTTTCTGGCGTGCCTCTGCGTAGTTCAATTTCGCCTTTGCTGGCCCCTGCCGAAAGAAGACGTGAGTCATCCCGGTCATGCCGTAAAGGTCATCCTTTTCGTTCGCAGCCGTGAACCAGTCATACGAAACAAGAAAACTATCCACGCCTCTCTCATTGATTTCCGGATCCGCTTCTCCATCGAAACGATCCGTATCCGGATCGCTGAGGAAATACTGTCGGAAGAATTTCTTCTCGTCGGAAATCGACATCTTGCGAGAGATAAAGTCACCGACATCATGGAACAGAATGGCTACCGTCTGATTTCGACGAGTCCCCTTCTGCAGGAACTTGATTCCTTCCTTGACCCAGTAATAGCGGTCATCGACGCGGTCCCACTCTCGCGAAACATTAAATGCCAGATTCCAGCCCTGAAACTTCCAGATCTGAACATAATGTGGCTGCAAACGAATGATCGAATCAACGGTTGCCCTAAGCTTCGCCCAGTCCTTTCGCTCCTGATAATCCATCGCCTGAAGATGCAGCAACCCCGCAGCAGGGCCACGGAGCCCAAGCAGCACAAGATTCATCGCGGCGCTGGAGGGATCAATATCGCCAAGCGTTGTCTCGCCCAGATCGTTCTCGACACGAAGCTTGGCCAGAACGCCACTGCCCTCGGCCGCCGTCTGGTCATCCGCCGAAACATCCTTCGAGGCTGGCGAACCAAGAATCACAATCGGGAGCAACAGAACCAAAATCAGAGCCGCATACAGCAGCTTGCGTTGTCTTGATGTGAGATTGTTCATTTATTTCGATTCCAGCTCCCGGAACTTCAGGAATGCCCCCGCCAGCAAGACGCAGGGAATCAGGAACGCAAAGAAAATAGCAAGTGATGGCCAGACCGACACATTGAGAGGCACGTCGAAACCTTTTTCAACATGCTGAGCGGCCGTACCAAAAACGCTGAAGTCAGGAATAATGCTGCTCGCACCAGACAACAGACCTGTCGAGACACTGTCGACCCCACGGACAAAGTTTTGAGTCGCCTGTGAAGCATTCATACCGACGCTCGGATTTCGGTGCTGAACAATCAACGCAGCGGATTCCACTAACCCAAGTCCCTGTTCGTTACCTTCCACGATCCGCAGCATGAACTGATGAAAGAACTGACCAACAAGGAAAACCGTGAATGTGAAGAACACCGCAACAGGCCCCTTCACCACACAACTTGCTGTCACGCCGATCACCACAAGCAGCATCAGCATGATGCCCGTTGTCAGGATCGCCTTGGAGTAGCCCACAAAAAATGGCCTGTCCGGCAGACGAACAAACAGGTCGGGCCGGGCCATACCAAGATACATCTGATCATTCAGACACGAGACCTCGATCCGAAGATTGTTGGAGGTGGTCAGGTCTTCGAACAAATCGAATTCCATCTTCCAGCCCTCAGGATCCCGGGATCCGAGCATTTCGCGGCGAACAAGATCATCAAAGAAACCAAACCAGCGGCGTCCGTCAGCCACTGCAAGTTTTCCACCATCAATTTTCAGGGTGCCTTCGTCAAGTTGCCCCGACAGAACGCTTTCGAGGAGCTCAGCATTCAAAATGGAGACGGCATCGTTCTCTGTGAAGACATCAACTAAAGAGGCGGACAAACCATTCCCGTCCACGAGTTTCCCACTCTCATTCAACTCTTCAATCTTCGCAGCGAGAAATCGAGCCAGCGTTTCGTAATCCGGTACAGCAGTAATCTTTCGCGGAATCCGGGAAACATTGTCGCCTTCATGAAACTCAGAAACACTGAAGGACGGAAGCGGTACTTCAAGCCGCGGCAGCTTTTCCTGCAGGTCTTCGACGTTCTCGCTGAGGTAGCCAGCGACATCGTCGCACCGGTCCGCAATATTTGTGTAAACCGTGTCACCGGCCGCTGAAGACTGACCACGTAACTGTGTCGTTGCCTCACTCAGCTCCCCGAACAGATCCGCGAGTGGCTTCAGATCCTTGTCGAAAGCCTCCAGAACCATGTAGGCTTGATTTGCTCCGGCCGCCAGACCAGCATAATCCGCGAGCGGAATATCCTCGTGCGAGGTACGAATCTTCTGGGCAAGCTCCGTAAACTTATCGGAACCATTTCGGAACTGTCCGTCGCGCAATGCATCGGCAATTTCCTTCACAGCTCCGCTGAGAGCAAGGCCTCCGAAAGCCTCCTCACGAGGATTTCTTACCAGAGTGTACTGAGCCTCCAGGCCTTCCAGGATCGATTTTTCAGAACCTTTAATGGTACGGAAGGCTTCGAAACGAGATTCCAGAACCAGATCGTCCCCCACGGTTTCAGGGCGGATGTCCTGGAAAACCCAAACAGCCCGGGCACGACTATTACCCTGAATGTACGACCGATACTTCCAGACATCCCCCGTGTTGATACCTTCGCGAGACGGCTGCCCGGTGTTGTCGATAAAGTAAAGGTTGCCAAAAACCGGCACTCGGCAGGTTAATCGATCCCGAACATTTTCAGGAATCTGCCTCTGAACCCAGACGTAACCAATCACGCCCATCACCGCGAGCACAACCGCAGCCACAGATCCGAAGCCAAGAATTCGCCCCAGCACGACTTCGATACGTCGGGCTGGTTTTGTAACAACCGTGTGCAGAGACCGAAGCCGGATATCTTCCGGAATGCCCCAGCAACTGAGGAAAATGACGGGGGGCAACATCAGCCACGCAATCGTAGTCAGGACGAACGTAATGTGAACGTTGACCTGCAGATCTGCCCGTTCATTCGCATTTGAGATGAACCAGCCGGCGAACATCAACAAGACGGCAAACACCACAAACACCAGCAGCGCCTTGCGCCGCACGGCCTCTTTCACCGTCAGAAGTGTGACCGCGTAGATTCGCCTGGGCGACAAAGAGCCCAAATCTTCGAGGAAACCAGCGAGCCCCCGAAAAAATGCCGGCAAGCCGGAAGCACCATTCCGTGCGACAGACAGCATCAGCGATATCGCAAGTCCAACTAATGATAAACCGCCGACAATCTTCAGCCACTGAATCAGGGCCACTTGAAAAGCGTACTTATCAAAGACAACAGGATTGAAGTCCATAACTGGATTTCCGAACGTTCAAGTGCAAACGATGAGCGAAAGTGCCTTCAGGTTGCCGACGATTTTGCAGTGCGCCAGCTAACTACGCCAAGCGAATTAATTCTTCGCCACATCACTCGGCTGCTCAGCGTTCGCGCTGCCAGCTGCAATTTCTTCAGTTGTGAATCGACGCCCCGGACGTTCACCACTCTCACGAACCGTACGAAGAAACAGTTCTTCCAGGTCGGCACGCGGACGCTGAAACACGGGATCAGCAAGGTTATGCTTCTTCAGCACCGCTTCAATTTCGCCCTTCGCTTCATCACTGAGGTTGGCCGTGCGGATCTGCATTTCATCACGAATTTCAAGCAGCTCGTCTACCCGGCCCAGAACTTTCAGCTCCCCCTGAAACAAGACTGCGATGCGATCACAAACATCCTGGACATCACCAAGCTGATGACTGCACATAATGACCGTCTTGCCTTCAGCTTTCAGCTTCAGAATCAGGTCCTTCATTTCACGAGTCCCGATCGGGTCAAGACCGCTGGTCGGCTCATCCAGAAGGACAAGCTCAGGATTGTTGATCAATGCCTGAGCCAGACCAATACGACGGGTCATACCCTTCGAGTACTCTTTCAGCTGTCGACGGCGGGCCTTGGACAGGCCGACCATTTCGATCAGCTCGTCAGCTCGTTTTGCTCGCTCGGTGGCCGACATATTGAAAAGCCGCCCGTAGAAATCCAGCGTCTCATCCGCATTCAGGAAGCGATACAAATAGGACTCTTCAGGCAGGTAACCAATCTTTTCGTTCTTGCTGACGTCCGACGCTGGCTTGCCCAGAATCCGCATTTCACCGGAAGTTGGAAAAAGAAGTCCCAGCAGCATCTTCATCGTCGTGGTCTTGCCTGAGCCATTCGGTCCCAGCAGACCGAAGACCTCCCCACGATAGACATCCAGACTCAGACTTTTGACCGCCTGAACTTTTTTTCGACCCCAAAAGTCGCGGTAGATTTTGGAAAGGTTCCGGATTTCGATCACGGATTCGTTTTTCATGTCGCTGTCTTCACCGGCCAGAAATATCGAAAAAGCATGAAACTACGTGATTCCTGCGTGTCCGTCGGGATCGCCAGGGGCCTTTGCCATAGCTGGGATACGCCGAATCGCCAGAATTCGTTTGCCGATTTCTGGCAGTCCGCGGTCCACGAAGCAAATCCCGAGGTCTTCGGGGCTCACTCGCCGCCGAATTTACGTGCACTCCACAGTCGACTCAATAACCCAGCCCGGAAATGCCGGACCTTTATCGAGGAGCGCCTGACGCCAACCATATGACTGTCAGATCCGTCATCCATGCGTTCCCGCAGATCGAGGCGGATGTATTCCCTGAATTTCCCGTTTACTATGTGCAGGAAACAACTGACGAAGCCATTCAAACGACAGGTATCAAACACCTCTGGTGACTTTGGGGATGTGTTGGCAATGCCACGAATCCAATCATTCACTACAAAGGGCACGCTTGATTTGCCCGTTATCGCGGCAAGGAGTGAAACAACATCAACTCCCCATGCGCGAAGAACAGCAGGCAGCGTCCTGACGAGTGCGATACTTCACGTCGTTTTCCTTCTTCTCGCCAGCTTCATCATTCTTGATCCACTGGGACTGGACCGGCCAACGAAGATAGAAGCGGGTTTTAATGTTGATGCCGGTCAGGCAAGTCCGGTTGTGATCAACACCGAGCTGACTTCGGATCAAGTCGACCCGCAGCTCGCTGAACTAGCTGCTTCCTCGGCAACTCAGCTATTCCGCGAAGAAATCTCTACCGCAAAAGACAGCCTGAGCATTGACCTCTCTGAATTTGGGTTCGGACAGACTGAGGGTACAGAACCAGTACCGGGAATTGCCGAAGGAATTCAGGACCGCGTCCGCCGAGCCGGGGGAAAGACTGGTGAGGTGCAGTTCACCTTGTCGTGGCATTCACTGAACGATCTGGATTTGCATGTGATTACTCCCTCGGGAGAACACATTTCTCACGGACACCGCAAGTCAAGATGCCACGGAGAGCTGGACGTGGACATGAATGTTCAGGCAGAGTCGAGCGAACCTGTAGAGAACATCCGATGGCTTCAACGTGGTGCCCCCATGGGACGCTACACAATATTGATCCATCAGTATCGATGGCGAACAGGACGCACCGACGCACTGGAACTGCTGGTCAACATGGGCAAAGAATCGCAATTGCTCGAACAGACGATTCATGCATCAAAGCCTCTGATCATTCTTCGGTTTCAATACGTAAAAGCAACGATGAGCGAAGCTCGCCGCAAACAGCTTCTGGAAGAATACCTTGGGTTGCAGGCACGGGAAGAAAAACTTGCAACCGACATGTTCGCGCGGGCAGTCAACATGGAGGCCGGAGAGTTGCGAGACCGAATCCTTCGCCAGATCATTGGGCAATATCCACATACCGATGCATCCATCGATGCAATGCAGTTGCTTAAAGCAGACCCAAAACCCAACTCTCGATAGACGTCCCCCCTTCTTAGAGAGACAAAGCAATCACCGAAGATGATGCAAACAACCGCTATCGGGATGCGTCGGTCTTTTTAGCTTCATTTCAACGGATGGAAACGATGCCGTCGCAAGACCCACAAGAACTCAAACCGGAGGAAGAATTCCGCTCAAACTGAGAAAACAGCCTGTTGAAAAACGGGACTGGCTCGAGCAGGAGACACCAAAACACGACGGTTTACAGCCATGCTGCGTTTGCATGTCCCGATTTTTGAAAGGACAGACAAGTCCCGACACCCGGCAGGCCATTGAATTCCCGCACGAGAGGAAATCTGGAGCGTTAAACAACGGACAGTTAGCGGTCAATTTCACCCATGACGATGTCCAGTGACCCAACTATTGCCGGAACGTCCGCAAGCGGAACACCTTCGCACAACAGATCGGTGACCGACAGGTTACAGAAGCAAGAGCTCTTTGCACGGACCCGAAGAGGGTTCGCATCTCCATTGCCAACAACGTAGAAGCCCATCTGACCCCGAGGGCATTCCGTTTCGAGATAGACTTCATCCTTGGGCAATTTGTGACTCATCTTGAATGGTTCGCGATACCCTCCTGCGGCAGCCTTATATTTGGGGATCGCCTGACGGACCAGACGGATTGACTGAACAACCTCCATCATCCGCACGTAAAACCGACACCAGTTGTCACCCAGAACAACTTCACGTGGCGCGGCAGTAAACGGAGCGACACACACATCGTAGTCGTAACCCTCGTACATCCGCGTGTAGATCGGCTCACCGTCCCGGCGAAGATCGAAGTCGACTCCACTGCCGCGAAGCACGGGCCCTGTACAACCGTAACTGACCGCCGTTTCCGGTGTCAGGACGCCCATCCCGGCAGTCCGCTTGATGAAGATGGCATTCCGGGTCAAAAGCGTATGGTATTCCTGAATACGGGGCTCCAGCCATTTCAGGAAGAGCTCAATGGCCTCCAGAAACGGGACGCTTTCCGAAGGATCACGCATGGTTAATGAGGCCAGACCTTCCGGGATGATGATCTCTTCCGGCAAATCGTTTGTTGCGCCCCCAACCGTCAGGTAGCTGCACGTCAGGCGTGCCCCACAAACCTCTTCAAAAAGATCGAGAATAATCTCGCGCTCACGGAATGCATACAGGAACGGGCTGAACGTGCCAAGATCCAGGCCATAAGCGCCCATTCCAACAAGGTGGCTGGCAATCCGTCCGAGTTCAGCAATCAGAACCCGAAGGTGAACGGCCTTCTCGGAGACCTCCATCCCGATCAGTTTTTCAACTGTCAGAGCAAAGCCCAGATTCATGTTCATCGCGGCCAGATAATCCATCCGGTCCGTGTAAGGAATGTACTGAGGCGGTGACAGATTCTCACCGATCTTTTCCGCGCATCGATGAAGGTATCCGATGTGCGGCGTACATTCATGAACGATTTCTCCGTCCGTCCTCAGCAACAACCGAAGAACACCATGCGTGCTGGGATGCTGGGGTCCCATGTTGACGAGCATTTCATCCGTTTGGACGTCAAACTCAACGACACGAGGATCTTCAATTTGCATACTCATTGAATACACCCATTTTGGGTTTCGGTGCGATTACACCACATTGACGGACGAAAAGATCTGTTCACCGGATTTGCACCGCATTCAGGGCTTATCGCCCTCGAACACCATGGTACTCGTGAGGAAACTCATAGTCTTTACGCAGGGCATGGCCAACCCAGTCTTCGGGACAGAGAATGCGACGGAGGTTTGGGTGACCATCAAATGTGATCCCCACGAGATCATATGCTTCTCGTTCATGCCAGTTTGCGATTCCCCAAACCGATGAAACCGACGGTACTACCGGCAAGTCGCCAGGCGTTCCGGATTTCCACCGTTCGACGCAGACCTTGATTTTCAACCGATGCCCCTTCGGGACACTTTGAAGCTGATAGACAACTTCAACATGAGGCTCGTGGCCAAATTTTGCGGACTTCTTTGGGTCCGGCTCGAAGTAATCCACGCCGCAAAGATCATTCAAATGGTTGAACTGGAGACGCTCGTCGTCTCGCAGAAACTGAGCAACCTCAACAAGATTCTCTGCGGACACCTGAATCCAGGGATCGATCGCTTCATGCACTGAAGATCCAACAACGGACTCGCCAAAACGCTCTGACAATAACTGATGAATACTTTGAATATCCATGTTTCACTCTTCCGGGGGTACAACGACTGGAGTGGACGAAACGGGTCAGAGGCTATTGCCCCGATACAGTCACTTGCGGCTTCAATCCACCAGTCTGGTCGGCAGCTTGAGCAGACTTCCTGACCAGAGCGCGAATCCAATCGAGATCTCCACGCTTCCAGACATAAGCAAAACCAACCAGCAGGACCCCAAAGAATACCAGGAGGTCAGCGAATCCCGTCCAACCAAGCTTCATGGCAGACTCAGCGCTAATCACATTTGCCGGCACCATTTGAGATGGATCAATATCAAGCAGTCGAGCGCTGAGATCTTCTCTTGCCTGATCACTCAAGCGGGTGTCCGCCAGCTGCATCGCACCACCGTAGACTGCAGCCCAGGGGAAAAAGAACGCCACTTCAACGTCAAAGATAATAAACAGCAAAGCCACCACGTAGAACCGCAGGTCGAACTGAATGTAACTCGACCCAATCGCAGGCTCACCGCATTCGTAAATGGAGTCTTTTTCGGGGGTTGGCAATTTAGGACGGAGAAGGCGACCAACCAGCAGCGGCAGAATCAGGAATGCCACGGCCAGTCCACCAAAAATCAAGAAATGGCCTACTAAGTCTGTCATCCCAAAACCCTTTATCGACCGACACGCGCCACAAAATTCCGGCTCACTATTCGCCAGCTTCACACAGAACCGTATCCAGAGGGAGACGATCCGATTCGCCACAAGGTCCGGCATGCCAGAACGCGAGAGACTGATCGCCTTCACGCCAACAAAACCAAACTCGATCCCCGTCGATTTCACCTGAGAAATCGACCACACCAGCCTCGGGACTGACCAGAACCCCACCCAGCTGGCTAAGCTCCCCAACAAATCCCTGCAGGCGAGATTCGTCCTGCAGCAATTCATCCTCCATCTGAAGAACTTCATCTTCGTAGACCGAAGAACCCTTCGATGGATATCGATCCCGAATGTCATTCAATCGGGAACGCCGGGAAGCAACATCTGCATGTAAAGAAATGATGTCCCGAACAATCAATCGAACGAGTGGCAATCGCTCATTCACTTCAGCAACCGTCAACACCGACTGGGAAACCACTGCCACACCCTCCCTCAGAAGCCTGTCAGCTGCACGGAAGAATCATGCACCGGAAGGAGTCTCAAATGGACTCTCTTCACCCTTCACCCATACGGGTTCATGAAGCACCTTCGACTCAGACACCGCCGTGGGATTCAAAGAAGCACGCCCCCAGGCAATTTCAAGCGGCAGCTTCGCATAGTCAACAATGCACCCATCCCGACTGTAGCAACTCAGGTCGTGATTGGAACCCATGAAGATACAGTCCACTGGACAGGGTTCGACACACAAAGCGCAAAACATGCATTTACTGTAGTCGATGGCATAACCGTTCAGGCGAAAGCCTTTTCCGACCGGACTTTTCTCTTTGTCGATGTAGATACAATCCACCGGGCAGGCCGCGGCGCACTTATCACACCCGATGCAGGTGGTCAGATCGAATCGATGAAACCCTCGATACCTCGGCTTCACCTTCAATGGAACTTCGGGGTACTCGTAGACCTCTGTGAAGGTACGACGACGATAGGTCTTTCCCATCGTGAGCAGGGTGACGTACATCCCGTGAAGAACTGTCGACACCGACATAAACACATTGCGAAACCACAAGAACATGTCAGACAGTCCCTATCGGGCAGCGAAGGCAAGTGGTGAATGAACCCGTAACAAGTCGCGCAAAGCGGGAAACAGGCCGCGATGATTATAAAGAGGGCCATTTGATCCGCAACCCGCCGACTCGCGCGCTCCCACCAATGGGAAGCTTTTCGGTTGATAGATCCTTACGTCCCAACACGTTACGAAACAGGCAACGACAGCGACAAACGCTATTTCAGAAGATACCGATTCGCAATTGTGATTCCCGAGAGCATCGCCCCCACGATTCCCAGAAAACCCTGATCTGTGCCACACAGGTAAAGATTACTCAGCGTCGTCTGTCCGTTGACAAACTTCACCGGGGCCCCGTAAACACAGCCGTTCAGATGCCCGGTAAACCTCTTGATCGTCCGTGGTGTGAAAACATCCGTATCAACAACATGACCACGAAAATCGGGGATATGCTTCACAGCGCTCGCAATAATTCGGTCATTCCAAACAACTTTTTGCCGCTGATATTCCTCTTCGGGCAGTGACATCCAATAGTCCGGATCGGCAAGAGCAGTGATTCGGATGCGACCATCCTCCAGCGGGCTGGAATAGTCGAAATTATTCGGAGAACAAATAATTCCCGATCTCAGATCAACAGGCTCGCTCGGGCGGTCATAACAAAACTCAGGAACATCACTGTAAAAAACGATCGTTTCGTCGTGGCCAAGGCTTGAGGGTTCACAGTCCAGGACTGAAATTGTCTCAACAAACGAAATATCTCCGGGCGTGGGAGCCTCGAACGACGGCCCCCCGTCCACCAAACGCATCGTCTCCGCAGCGCCTGCAGATGAAAGAACAGAATCCGCCTCGATTTCAGATCCGTCATCCAGAATAACGGAAGTCGCTTTTCCTTTCGCCTGCCGAATCTCTCGAACCCCGGACCGTAAACGAAGTTCGCCCCCCAGGGACCGGAAGTGCCGAACGAGCTTCTTGAGAATGAGACGAATCCCGTCAAACGGTCGTCCAAACCCTTCGAAGAAGATCGCCTGAAACATGATCACGAACTGGCTGAAATCCATGTCATGTGCCGTCGCACTGCCGTAAAACATGAGGGGGCAGAAAATCATGTCTACCAACAAGGGATCCGACAGATATGAACTGACCACATCCCGGGCCGAGGAGGCCGAGCGTTCCAGCGCCAGAGGGTCATGCTCCCGTATTCGCACCAATAGCTTCTGAAAACCGTCGGCCTGAGAAGGAAATGCCCGTTCGACTTCCTGCTGAAAGAAACAGAAGTCATTGTTAAATTCGAGGCGACAGCCGGGGAAAACCACTGACGATTTCAACTGCGGCCGCAGGTCAAAGTCATCCCAACTCATTCGCAACTGACGAAGCAGCTTACTTAACGGCCCGTGTTTTGTACCCGGCTTTGCATAGTTGGTAATGGCATGCAAACCAACGTCAAAGTTACGCTTCCGTAATCGATAAAATGAATTCAGCCCACCAATGGTGGTGTGACGCTCAAGGATGCATACTTTTTTTTCGTAGTACGCAAGCCGGACGCCGGCAGACAGCCCTGACATTCCAGCCCCGATAATGACCGTATCGTACCGCACTGAGTCACCTCAACTTCAGCTGCCGAATGATCGCACCCACATCACAGACCTGCACCGCATCAGGGCAAGGCCTGAAATCAGCATGTCCAACAACAGAACAACCCCGAGGTTCTGCCTCGGGGCTGTGTGCATCATACCAGGGTTGACCCTGCAACCATCAGGTCGCAACCGGCACATCCTTCAACTTTGGAAGCAGGTACTCGACCGTGCCAGCCATCGTGTTCAAATTTGGGTAATCTTCTTCAGGTATCTGGATGCGGTACATCTTTCGGAGTTCCATGACAATGTCCAGGAAATCCATACTGTCCAATTCCATCTGCTCACGGAATGGCTTGGCATCATCCAGATCGGTCAGATCTTCGTCTGGAGCAATCCGCTCGAGGATTTCCAAAATGACCTGCCGAATCTGCTCCGAATTCATCAACCCATCCTTTTCACTGCAAAAGTTTGAGAGGGAAATGAGCCCTCAGGACTCATACTTCTGGACGATCAAGACTGAGTTGATCCCCAACATCCCAAACGAATTGTTCAAAATACATCTGACGTTACCCAAGTCCCGATTCTGATTCATCACGAGGTTGGGGAGCGCACATCGCTCATCAAGATTATCAAGGTTGATTGTAGCGTGGGCGATACCATCGTCAAATGACGGCATATTTCCCAGTAATTCCAAAGCTCCCGCCGCCCCCATCGCGTGACCAATGAAACTCTTGGTGTTGTTGATGACCGTCCCGCGGCATTCACCGAAAACGGAACGCAGCGCACTGGCCTCTTCAATATCCCCCTGCTCCGTTGCCGTCGCGTGGCTGCTGACAATATCAATATCCTCAGGCTTCAGCTTTGCGCGCCCCAGAGCCAGGCGAATACATTCGGCCTGCCGCCCGGAGTCCGGCAAGACGAAGTCCCGCGCGTCGGAGTTCATTGCGTAGCCAACAATCTCTCCATAAATTTTCGCGCCGCGGGCCAAAGCGTCAGGTAACCGCTCGAGCGTACAGATGCCGCCCCCTTCCGCCACAACGATCCCATTCCGATCTATATCAAACGGCCGGCAGGCCCTGGTCGGATCGGTATGAGTCGCAAGCGCCCCCTGAGCTGCGAAGCTGGCAAAAATGCCGAAC